>CALDKP010000027.1 GCA_937898535.1 uncultured Sphingomonadales bacterium
GCTCTTCCGATCTCGACCGCCTCTGAAAGCAGGCGCGCGGTTTTCTGGCAGTGGCAATGATAGGGATCCCCCAAATGGAGCGTCCGTTCCGGCATCCCGTGGAAACTGATCACAAGCGCGTCAGGCACAAAGTCGAGCTTTGCCAGCGACGCTTCAATCGATGTCTTCAACGCGCCGATATAGCGCGCATCATCATGATAGGCTGGCAGCGTGCGGATCGCCGGGTGCCAACGCATGGCGGTGAGCGTGGCATATGCCTCATCAAGCACAGTACCCGTCGTCGCCCCCGAATATTGCGGATATAATGGCGCAATTAAAATCCGGTTGCACCCCGCCGCTTTCATGGCGGCAAGTTGGTCACCGACGGACGGATTGCCATAGCGCATGGCATACCGCACATCGGCGATCCCTTCCATACGCGCCTGCAAGGCTTCAGCCTGACCGGCTGTGAAAAACGCCAGCGGCGATCCTTTTTCCGTCCATACCTTGGCATATGCCTTCGCGGATTTTTGCGGCCGCGTATTCAAAATAATCCCGCGCAAAATCGGCTGCCACAGCAAAGGCGGAATTTCGACAACGCGTCGATCCGACAAAAACTGTTTCAGATAGCGCTTCACCGCTGACGTGGTCGGTGCGTCTGGCGTGCCCAGATTCACCAGCAGAACGCCGACTTTGGGCGTCGCCACGGGTGGGTGGTCAATTGGTAATGTCATCATAGTCCCCGGGACAGTAAAGGAAGTTCACGCAGACGTATTCCGGCTGCGGAGAATAATGCGTTTGCAATTGCGGGTGCAACTGGCGGCACCCCAAGTTCAGTTACACCGCCCGGTGCCGCATCACTGCGCGCAAATTCAACGGTGATTTCTGGCACATCGACCAATTTCGGCAAATCCACATCACGCAGACGGCGGGCGGTTGGCAGGCCGTTCTGATATTCGGTTGTTGAACCCAGTGCTTGCGACAATCCGAATATAATGCCGCCCTCAATCTGCTGGCGCGCCAGATCGGGATTAATGAGCCGCCCGCAATCCGCCATTGCGTGAATACGGTCGACACGCACGCCAGTTTCGCTGGTGCGCGCGGTCACAATAACGGCAATGTGGCTGCCGCGCATGCTGTGGCAAGCAATGCCACGTCCGCTGCCCGATGTGCCTCCGTCCCAACCTGCCATATTGGCAACGCCCGTAAGGCATCGGGCAAGCCGCGTTTGGCCGACAAGCATTTGCATGCGAAACGACAAGGGCTCGACGCCAGCTTTCTGAGCAAGCTCGTCGATGAAGCCTTCGACGAAGAAGCAGTTGTAGCTGTGCGCTAGGCTCCGCCACGGCCCGGTTGGCATCGGCATGCGCACAGGGAAATGGTCAATCGTCAGATTGGGAATGGCATATGGTATCTCGGCACCGCGCACCGCGAGTGCGTCAAATTCGCCTGCGGACGACTTGCGCGCTGCGTCAACGCTTTGCCCATCGATTCGGTTTGCAAGCTCACGCATGCTTGATGCCGCGGCCACCCGCACGCTCATGGCGGTCACTGCGCCTTCGGCATTTATCGCGGCGGATAACCGGCCCAGTGCCGGTGTACGGACATGATCCCGCAGAAAGTCTTCAGGACGCGACCAGACCAGTTGCACCGGTCGGCCCACTTCCTTGGCAATGACCGCGACTTGCGCGGCGATCACATTGTCAAAATTGCGGTCAAAACTTCCGCCCGCCATGACGGGGTAGAGAACCACATCATCTACATCGATACCAATGGCATTTGCTGCGGCAACCCGCGCGGCCTGAGGCGCTTGTGATGCGATCCATAATTGCAGACGACCATTGCGATAATCCGCCGTCGCTGAACGTGTTTCAATAGGGGCGTGCACAGCCGCACCAACAGTATAGTCAGCTTTGAAAATGCGCGTTGCCGTCTCCGGGGCCATTGCAGCATCAACGTCGCCAGATTTGCATGCACGGAAGCCGGGACCTTTGGCAATCGCGTCGCTGAGCGACTGACCGATTTTCTGGCTGTCCGCCAGGCCGCCTTTTGTTGCGAAGACGGGCTTCATTGCATCCAACGCGGTGTTGGCTGCCCACCAGTTGCTTGCCACCGCAGCAACCCAGCTTTTGGTCCGCACCACGTGCACCACGCCGCGCATTTTCAGCGCCGCTTTTGTATTGGCAGATTTCAACCTAGTGTCGCCCACTGGTCCGCCCCTGACCGACGCGTAGAGCATATCGGGCAAACGAATGTCGCCGGCAAAGCTTGCGCTGCCATCGACCTTAGCAGACAGATCGAGCCGCGGTGCGTCACGGCCCGAAAGGCGGTTGCGCGGCGAAGGATTCAGGGGAATGGGCGATGGTGGCGCGAGCTCTGATGCTTCAATGACAAGGTCCGCAAATGCGAGGCGTTTTTTTCCAAAGACCACAAAACCGCGGTCCGTTTGGCACTGTTCCCACGAAATGTCCCAGCGCGCTGCCGCGGCCTGACACAAGACCGCACGTGCCGCTGCGCCGGCTTCACGGCATGGCTGTTCAAACTGCCGAATGGAGGATGATCCGCCCGTCACCACAAAGACGTCGCGTCGCGCAAGTTCGTTGATGCTGCTGGCAACGGGACCGCCATCTGCGTTGAGCGACAGGTTTTCGGGCATGAATGCCGGGGCCCACTCGCGCGCCAATAACGTATTTGCAAATATCGGGCTTGGCGGCACTGGCTGGACTGCCACCGATCGCCAATCAGCACCAAGCTCTCCGGCGACGATTTGCGCCAATGCCGTATACACGCCTTGGCCAGACTCGCTTTGTGGAACGCCCACGACAATCTTGCCGTCCTCGGCAATTTTAAGCCACGGTCCGAAAAGATGCTCGCCCTCTACCGTCCGTAAATTGGGCGTATAGCGGCGCGGCCACAGGCCCCAAGCCACAAGCAAACCGACGCCAGCGCCGCCACCAATGAGCAGCTTTCGGCGGCTAATGCCTTCGCTCGTCCCTGTGTCTTCCGTCATGCAGGCGCGGCCTTTGGCGCGTCCATCCATGCGGACACTTGCCGGGCAATCGCTGCATAAGCATCGCTAATTGGGCCTTCATCCAGTGCCGGCGGATTGCCCGCATCGCTTGCCATGCGGATTTTGATATCCAGCGGAATGCGACCCAAGAAGGGAATACCCAGTTCCTTTGCCGCGGCTTCGGCTCCGCCCGAACCAAAAGGATCACTCATTTCGCCGCAATGCGGGCAGAGGTAACCTGCCATATTTTCAACCAGCCCAATGATCGGGACTTTCGCGGTGTCAAAAAAGCTGATGGCGCGAGTGGCGTCGATCAACGCCAAGTCCTGCGGCGTGGAGATGATCACTGCGCCGACGGGCTTGTGCTTTTGGATCATCGACAATTGGATGTCGCCAGTGCCGGGCGGCATATCGACCACGATGTCGCGCACATCACCCCATTTGGCGTCAACAAGCTGCGACAGGGCATTGCCCGCCATAGGGCCACGCCACGCAATGGCCTGACCCGGATTGACCAACTGGCCCATCGACAGGAAAGGCACGCCGCCAGCGCCCATTACCGGTATCATATTCTTGCCTTCGGCTTCAGGCTTCACGCCCTCAACGCCCATCAACCGTGGTTGCGATGGACCGTAGATATCGGCATCTACAAGCCCGACCGATCGGCCTGCGCGCGCCATGGCAATGGCAAGGTTCGTCGACAGCGTTGATTTACCCACGCCACCTTTGCCGCTGGCCACGGCGATCAGGCGCGGCGTAATCCGCTCCGCCGTCAACATGATCCGAACCGACGTCGCCCCTGCGCGTTCAACGGCGCTGCGAACATCGGTTTCCATTTGCGCGCGCGCATCCTCGTTCAATCCCGACACATCGAGCACAAGCGAAACCGCGCCATCGGCGATTTTCAAACCGCTTGCGCGTGCGCCGGCAACGGCGGAAATGGCATGAGAAAATTCTTCAATATTTGGCATATCATGCCGAATAGATTCAGAATTGCGGGATTGACACTGTTTTTCTGAAAAACCGCTACTACATACAGTTTATGAGCAAGAAAATTGACGAGCAGGGGTCACATATTTTGGCGATAGAAGGCAAAGGTCCGTGGGATTCAGACGATTCCGCCGACACCGGTGCATCCGGCAATGCGAATGAAAAAGGCGGCCGATCAAAGTCCGATCCGGTTAACCCGTGGGACCCGACACCGGACGGTGCGGCAAAACAATCGCGGACCCGTGGCCCATCACTGGAAGAATTGCTGCGCCGTAAAGGCGGTGGCTTTGGTGGCATTCCGCAACGGCCCGATGGCAAAAGCTGGTGGCCGCTTATCGTTGGCGGCTTTCTGCTACTGTGGCTGGCCTGGTCGACAATCCACCGTATTGGCCCTGAACAAGAAGGCGTTGTAACCCAGCTTGGCAAATTCGCCCGCACGGTGCAGCCCGGCATTCGTTTCACGCTGCCGTCGCCCATCGAGAGTATCACCAAAATTGATACCAAGCAGATCCAGACGACCTCCATCGGTTCGCCGAAGGCAAGCAGCGAAAATCTGGTCCTGACCAAAGACCAGAGCATCATTGATATGGCCTATGACGTCCGCTGGTCGATCAAGAGCCCGTCGCTATATCTGTTTCAACTCGACAGCCCTGAAGGCACGGTCAAGGAAGTCGCGGAAAGCGCCATGCGCGCTGCTGTTGCCAATTTTGATCTGACCCAAGCCATTGGTCCGGGCCGTGGCGCAATCGAATTGGAAGTGCGCCGCCGCATGCAGCAGATATTGGACGAATATCGCGCCGGTGTGTTGGTGCAGAGCATTTCGATCCGTCAATCAGACCCACCGGCTGAAGTGAATGACGCATTCCGCGAAGTAAACGCGGCGCAACAACGCCGCGAGAGCTATCTGAACGATGCCCGTGCTTATGCCAGCCGCGTTACCGAGTTGGCTTTGGGTGAAACTGCCGAGTTCGACAAGATTTACGTGCAGTATAAGGAAGCGCCCGAAGTCACCAAAAGGCGGCTTTATTACGAAACGATGGAGCAAGTGCTTGGCAAGGTCGACAAGACAATTGTCGAAACCGGCGGCGTGACGCCGTACCTCCCGCTCCCCGAGTTTCAGAAAAAGGCCGCACAAAAGGCTGAACCCGTTGTTGTGACAGGAAAAAAACAATGATGACGAATATCATCAGAAACCCGATTTATCTGGCATTGATTGGTATCGGTACGCTCATTTTGTTGAGCATGTCGGTCACCATCGTCCCCGAAACACAACAAGCGATTATCAGCAGCTACGGCAAGGTTGATCGCGTTGTGAACAAATATCGTGCGAACGAACGATTTGGCGAAACGCGTGCTGGCCTGACCTTCCGTGTGCCGCTTGTTGAACAAATCCAGATTATCGACAAGCGCGTGTTGAGCGTCGAAATGGATCAACAGGAAGTGCTTTCCACGGACCAGCTGCGCCTGCAAGTTGATGCTTTTGCCCGGTTCCGTGTCACGCAACCGGACGTGATGTATCGGACCATCCGTACCGAGGATCGCCTGCGCGACCAGTTGAAGACAATCTTGGGCTCATCGCTTCGCAACGAATTGGGCAAGCGCACCTTTGTTGCCTTGCTGAGTGCCGAGCGCGGTGAAGTTATGGAAAATATCCAGACTGCGCTGAACCGTGAAGCCAAGAAATATGGCGCTGAAGTCATTGATGTCCGCATTAAGCGCGCCGATTTACCCGCAGCAACGCTGCAGTCGGCCTATAACCGGATGCGCAGCGCGCGTAATCAGGAAGCGATTGCCATTGATGCCGAGGGCCAGAAAGAAGCGCAGATTATCCGTGCAGATGCCGAGGCCGAAGCGGCTCGTATCTATGCCATAAGCTATGGCAAGGACCCCGGTTTCTACGACTTCTACCGCGCCATGCAGAGCTATCGCCAGACATTCCAAAATGGCGAAGGATCAAGCAACATCATCTTGTCACCGCAAAACGCTTATCTTGAGAAATTCCGTACCGGGCGTTAATCGAACGACGGAGGACTTTGGCCAATTGGATGGCATCCATTCAATTGGCGTTAAGCTTTAATACGCCATCGAATGGCTGACTTTCGGGCCTGCTGCCCAAATGAATATACGAGAGGAATGATATCCGTGCGTTACGCTTATGCAGTTACCACCGCGCTTTTGATGACAGGCGCCGCCGTAGCTTTGGTCAACGACAATCCCGTGACCGCGCAAACCGGCCTTGCTGTTTCGGAACAAGTTAATCTCGCGCCCGGCGGCGCACCGTCGAGCTTTGCAGACTTGGCCGCACAGTTGCAGCCAGCGGTGGTCAACATCGCCACGCGTCAAAAGGTGCAAGTCGCCACCAGCTTTAATCCGCTGACCGGCGAACGCCGCCCGGTGACGCAGGAACAAGCAAGCGGCGGCTCTGGCTTTTTAATCTCGAGCGACGGCTACATCGTAACCAACAACCATGTGGTCGCGGGTGGTCCATCGGGCGACGCGGTTGACCGCGTGACCGTCACCTTGTTTGATGGTAAAGAATATGAGGCCGAAATCGTGGGTCGCGACCCATCTTCCGATATCGCACTGCTCAAAATCCGTGCGACCGATTTGCCAT
>CALDKP010000028.1 GCA_937898535.1 uncultured Sphingomonadales bacterium
CATCGCAATTTTGGGTGGATACCAAGGCCAAGCTGGACGCCGGAGCAGATGGGGTTTCCGTGCGCGTTACCGAAGGGTTGATGACATTTACGGCTGCGGACGATGCGGAGCTTGCGGCCGTGGTCGCGCACGAAATGTCGCATAATTTGCTTAGGCACAGGGAAAGGTTGGCGGCGACAGATAGGGCGAACAAGCAGGTTCTTGCGACAGAAATAGAAGCGGACCGCCTGTCGGTTTGGTTGATGCAGAACGCTGGATATGATCCTACGGCAGCTGTGCGTTTCATTGAGCGATATGGCCGCAAAACGGGGCTTGGCATTTTTTCGGACGGAACGCATTTGCGTTGGCGTAACCGGCAAATGCTTATGCAGTCGGAAATTGCCGGCATGATGCAGGCCGATGCACGAAACGGCGTTCGGTCACCGCCTCTGTTGCGTCCGTCGAACTAGAAAAATCAGTTGCATATCAGGATGCTATTTCATCCAAGCGCGCTTTCGCCTATCAGGTGATTTATAGCAGCGCAGGGGAGAGCAAATTGCCTACATCGAAGAGACTTTTGATTGGGCTTTTGCCGATTGCCGCACTTGCCGGCTGTGGAGAGGCACCGGACAGTAAAAAGGCTGCGGTCGAAACAGCGCAGGTTGTGCGCGTGTTCACCGTGGAAAAGGAAAACCTTCAGCGAGAAATTAGCGCGGTGGGAACGGTGCGGTATCGGCGGGAAACGCCGCTGGGCTTTACCACCCCCGGAAAAGTCGCCGTTGTTCGCTTTGAAGAAGGTGATTTCGTCAAGCGCGGCGCATTGTTGTCGGCGTTGGATGCGACGACGGTGGGGGCTGACGTAAGCGTGTCCGTCGCTGAACGGGATCGTGCACGCGCAGAGTTTGAACGCGTGCGTTCGCTATATGCCGATGGTTGGATAACCAAAACGCGTTATGAAGCGGCAGACGCTGCTGTAAAAGCCGCCGATGCACGCGTCCGGCAGGCGGGCTTTGCGAGCAGCACGGCACAGCTATATGCACCATCAAGCGGCGTCGTCCTGCAACGCAATGTCCAGCCGGGACAAGTCATTGCCGCGGGTATGCCAGCGCTCATTCTCGGTGAAGCAGATGATGGCTTTGTCTTTCGCGTGCCCATAGTCGACCGTGACGCATCAAAATTGCGCGTGGGTATGGCGGCGGACATCATGATTGAGTCAGCGGGCGAAGGGCCTGTTTCGGCCACCATTTCGGAAATCGATGGACGCGCGAATGAGGCAACGGGCGCCTTCACCGTGCAATTCCGGCTACCCTCGCGCGCAAATTTGCGTTCGGGACAAATTGGAACGGCCAATATTAAGCTTCCTGCTTTGGAAAGCGGAGATCTGTTGCAAATTCCAGCGAGTGCATTGTTCGGAGTCCGCACCGGTGAAGGACTTGTATATATTGTCGCAAAAAACAATCGCGTCGAAACGCGCAATGTCGCGATTGAACGGGTGTCTGACACATTCGTCACTGTGTCCGGCGGCATAAAGCCCGGGGACAAGATCGTAACGTCGGGGCTCGAAAAACTGCGAACGGGATCGCCCGTGCGCATTATTGCGACGCAGCCTTAACACATGCATATCGCAGAAATCGCCATTCGCCGGTGGCAACTGACCTTAGTGCTTTTTACGCTGCTGTGCGCGCTTGGATTCTCAGCATTCCAACAGGTGCCACGCGCGGTTGATCCGCATTTTTCGATGCCCGTCGTGTCTATCGTTGCCGCGCAGCCGGGTGCGGATGCAGCGGAGATTGAGCAAACGATTACCAAGCCAATCGAAGAGCTGGTTCAGGGCTTAGAAGACGTTCAAAGCGTAAATTCTACCAGCAGCGATGGCAACGCCGTCATTCGGGCGGAATTTGATTGGTCGGGCGACCCTGACCAATATTTCAATGACACTGTTCGTGAAGTGACGGCCATCCGCAGCCAACTTCCGGCCGATCTGCAAAAGCTGCAGTTCGAGAAAATTCGAACGACGAATGCGTCCATTCTGCAAATCGCTTTGCTGAGTGAGACGGCCAGTTGGTACCGCATGGAAAAATATGCGCGTGATATCAGCGAGGCACTGGGGCGGTATAAGGAAGTTCGGCAGTCCGAAATTTATGGGCTGCCCCAACCCGAAATAAGCGTCGCCATCAACCCGGGGCGTTTGGCCGAGCTGCGCATTCCCGCAAACGCCGTGGTCGACGCAATCCGCCTTGCAGGCGCCGATGTTCCCGCAGGTGCAGTCACCAGCGGCGCACGCCGTTTTAACATCGAGGCAGGGGGCGCGTTTCGCGACCTTAATAGAATTCGCAATTTGCCCATCCGTACCAACGATGGGACCTTATTGCGCGTCGGCGATGTTGCCGACATTAAAATGGGATCGGCGGAACAGCGCGTAAAGGTCAGCCATAATGGCCAGCGCGGGCTATTCATTTCGGCCAACCAAAAACAGGGCACCGATGCGACCAAGCTTCGGAACCGTTTAATCCAAGAGCTTGAGATTCAAAAGAAGCTGCTTCCGCCCGATATAAAGGCTATCGTTGAGTTTGATCAGAGCCGGGATATTCGCAAGCGTCTTGAAGAACTTGCACGCGATTTTACCCTGGCGCTGTTCTTGGTGCTGATCACGCTGCTGCCTTTGGGCTGGCGCGCGTCGGTGATTGTCATGATATCGATCCCGCTGTCGGTTGCATCGGGACTGCTGGCGATTTCGGCATATGGATTTAACCTTAGCCAGCTGGTTGTCGCGGGCTTTATTTTGACGCTTGGTTTGTTGGTCGACGACTCGATTGTCGTTGTCGAAAACATCGCGCGACATTTGCGGATGGGCAAAGGCAGGAACGAAGCTGCTATCGATGGCACCAAAGAAATCACCATGGCCGTTTTGGGCTCA
This sequence comes from uncultured Sphingomonadales bacterium, assembly GCA_937898535.1. Lineage (GTDB taxonomy): Bacteria > Pseudomonadota > Alphaproteobacteria > Sphingomonadales > Sphingomonadaceae > Sphingorhabdus_B. Next base: position 2,897 of record CALDKP010000028.1, read on the forward strand.
ACGGGCGTTTTGGTGTTTGCCTTCCTTCCGCTGTTCTTTTTGCCGGAGGGCGCGGGCAAATTCACCCAGAGCTTTATCGCGACAATCGTGTCGACGATTACCGCCTCGATGATCGTATCGCTGACTGTTGTCCCGTTCCTCGCCAGTCGTATTTTGAAGCGCGAAGAGCATGAGGGTGGCAATCCGTTACTTCAGTGGCTGATGTTGAAGATCGACAGATTTTATCACCCGATGCTGCATTGGGCGCTGGATAGGCCGCGGCGTTCGGTGTGGGGTGCCCTTGCGGTCACCTGCGCGGCATTTCTCTTCATCCCTTTGTTGGGTTTTAGCTTATTTCCAAATGCGGACACATCCTATTTCCGCGTCACGGTGGAAGCGGAACAAGGCGCCAGCATTGCAGAAACGGGCCGCATCGTTCGGCAGGTATCGGAAATTTTGAAGACCGAGCCCGCGATCAAAGTGCGCGCCGAAAATGTCGGGGCATATAATCCGCCTGTCTTTTACAATGTTTTCCAACGCGGGGAAAATCCGACCCATGGTGAAGTATTGGCTATCATGGACAATTGGGAGGGATCCAAATCCCGCGCAATGGTCGACCGGCTGCGCAAGAAATTCGACGAGATATCTGGCGCACGTATCAAGCTGGTATTGTTCCAAAACGGAGCGCCGATAAACGCGCCTGTCGAATGCCGGGTCTATGGGCCCGACCAAGACGAGCTCAAACGTATCGCCGCCCAAATGGAGATAGCTCTGCGCGAAACCCCCGGGGCCAGAGATATCAACAATCCAGTCGCCTTTGACCGCATTGACCTTGATATCCGGGTCGATGACGCAAAAGCGGCCCTGCTTGATGTGCCCGCAGGCGCCGCGCGCCGGGCGGTCCGACTTGCCATCAGCGGTGAACGTGCTGGCACATTCAGGGACGAGGAGGGCGACAGCTATCCCATCATTGTGCGGCATCCCCTTGCCGATACCCAGCCCATATCGGCGCTCGAATCCATCTATGTGTCCAACCGAAGCGGGCAGGCCGTTTCGTTGGCAGAAATTTCCAATCCGACGTTGGAATCAACGCCAGCGGCAATCTACCGCTATAATCTGCAACGTAACGTCAGCGTGACGGCGCAGGTGTCCGACGGTGCGGTGATTTCAAAGGTGAACTTGGACGCGCAGAAGAAGATGGACGCCATTCCGTTGAAGCCCGGATATAGTATCGCGGTCGGCGGCGAGGCGGAAAAAATCAACGAGACATTTGCCGGTTTTGGCCCGGTTGTCATCGTTGCCTTATTCAGCATCTTCGCCATTCTTGTGGCCGAATTTGGCCGGTTCAAAGAGGCATTGGTTGTCGCGGGGGTTATACCGTTGGGTACGTTCGGTGGCCTCATCGCGCTCCTTGTTACCGGCAACAACCTCTCGTTCTTGGCAGTCATTGGTTTTATCGCGCTCATCGGGATCGAGATTAAGAATTCGATCTTGCTTGTCGATTTCACCAGCCAGTTGCGCGCCAGCGGCTACGCGCTGCGTGACGCCATTGAAAAGGCCGGAGAGGTCCGTTTCCTTCCGGTGTTGCTGACATCGGTTACGGCCATTGGCGGACTTATGCCACTCGCACTTTTTGGCGGTAGTCTTTACGGGCCGCTGGCAATTGTATTGATCGGGGGGTTGATTTCTTCGACTGTGCTATCACGTATCGTTACACCAGCCATGTACCTGCTGGTGGTACGCGGGGATGTCGCGAAGGCGCCGGACCGCACTCAAGTTCAAGGATAAGCACATGTCACATGATGAAGCGATTTTCGCTGGCGGTTGTTTCTGGTGTACCGAGGCTGTTTTTGGCCAATTGACTGGCGTAAGCGGCGTGCAAAGTGGATATATTGGCGGGACAACAGTCGACCCCACATACAAAGAGGTTTGCGGCGGTCAAACCGGGCATGCCGAAGCCATCCGCATTGCCTTTGATGCCGAAGTCATCAGCTATGCCGATTTGCTTGAGATATTTTTTGCGACGCATGATCCGACACAATTGAACCGTCAGGGGAATGACGTCGGGACGCAATATCGATCGGCAATTTTTCCATTGAACGATGATCAACGTGCGGCCGCTGAAGCAGGCATTATGAAAGCCACGGCGGACTGGCCAGCGCCTATTGTCACGACGATTGAAGGCCCGGCGACGTGGTATCCTGCCGAAGATTATCATCAGGAATATTGGGAAGGTGAAGGTCAGCGGAACGCATATTGCCTGGCTGTCATTCCGCCCAAGCTAGCAAAGCTGAAAAAGGGATTTGCCGAACGGCTCGCCACCTCGGCATAGATAATAGCGATTGGAGCGCTAAGCATAAGTTATGACACATAAGCCTGTTCGAAAAGCTGTATTCCCTGTCGCTGGTCTTGGCACCCGCTTTTTGCCAGCGACAAAGGCCATTCCAAAAGAAATGCTGCCAATCGTCGACAGCCCGCTCATTCAATATGCGGTCGATGAGGCGCGTGAAGCGGGTATCGAGCAGATGATATTCGTTACGGGGCGCTGTAAGAGCGCAATTGAAGACCATTTCGATATCGCATTCGAACTTGAGCACACAATGGCGGCCCGCGGCAAAGATACTTCGGTTCTGGCGAGCTCACGCCTGACACCCGGCAACTGCGTGTATGTCCGGCAACAGGAACCATTGGGGCTTGGGCACGCCATCTGGTGCGCGCGGGACATCATTGGCGATGAGCCCTTCGCTATATTACTTCCCGATGAGTTTATGCATGGATCACCGGGATGTATGAAGCAGATGGTCGACGCCTATCAGAACATTGGTGGTAATGTTATCAGCGTACTTGAAGTGCCCCGCCACGCGGTATCCAGCTATGGCGTCATTGCGCCCGGCGAGGCACGCGGCGCGATTACAGAGGTTATTGGTCTTGTTGAAAAGCCAAAGGTTGAAGACGCGCCGTCGAACCTTATTGTTTCGGGCCGTTACATCCTTCAGCCCGAAGTGATGCATGTTCTCGAGAGCCAGGAAAAAGGCGCTGGCGGCGAAATCCAGCTGACCGATGCCATGGCGCAGATGCTGGGAAAGCAGCCATTCCACGCCGTCACATTTGACGGAAATCGGTATGATTGTGGATCGAAAGTAGGTTACATCGAAGCCAACTTGGCGGTAGCGCTACAAAGACCCGATATGGCAGACGAAGTTCGTGCCATTGCGGTCAATTTATTGAAATAGGCCTGTTGCGCAAAATATTGGGATTTTCGAAATGCGTTTGATAGTTTCTGCTGTACTGTTTGTGCTTCTTCAAGGTTGCGCTGCTTCTATGGTGTCCAATGTTGTGACGGCACCGATTAAGGTCGTTTCGAAGACTGCGGACGTTTTGACCACCAGCCAATCGGAATCTGATGAAAAACGCGGCCGCGAGTTGCGGAAACGCGAAGAAGCTCTTGGGAAGCTCAGCCGTCAACGTGCCAAGGCGCGCGAACGCTGTGCTGACGGTGATAAAGACGCCTGCGAAAGGGCAGCGGACCTAAGCGATCAGATTGAACGGGAACAGGATCGCGCACGGTAAGCGCATTTGTCTGCCAACCGGTAATGGCTGTCGACAAACGGCCGATTTGAATGAAATTTTTGTATCTCGTCGATTGTTAAGCTTTTTGGTCGAACGCAGCTTCGCCTGAGGCCTGCTGACGGTTAAGGCGCAAGCATAGACCG
>CALDKP010000029.1 GCA_937898535.1 uncultured Sphingomonadales bacterium
TTGAAGAAGCTGCGGTTCATGGCCTTGCACATGATGTAGCTCAGGATCGCACCCGAGCTGCCCACCAGCGAGCCGGCAATGATCAGCATGCTGTTGTTCAGGCTGAAGCCGATGCCCGCCGCCGCCCAGCCCGAGTAGCTGTTGAGCATGCTCACCACCACCGGCATGTCCGCCCCGCCAATCGGAATGATCAGCAGGAAGCCGATGATAAAGGCCAGCGCGGTCACGGTGGCGATCACCCACAGCGCCTGATCCTGCGTGAAATATCCGGTGAGCCCGATGATCGCCGCCAGCGTGCCCAGATTGATCACATGCCGCATAGGCAACATGATCGGCGCACCGGACATCTTGCCTGCAAGCTTAAGGAACGCGATTACCGAACCCGAGAACGTAATCGCACCGATCGCGATGCCCAGGCCCATTTCAACGCGGCTGACGGGGTTAATCTGGCCGTCCGCGCCATTGATGCCAAATGCTTCGGGGTTCAGAAACGCGGCTGCGGCAACAAGCACTGCGGCCATGCCGACAAGGCTGTGAAATGCGGCCACCAGTTGCGGCATATCCGTCATCGCAATCTTGCGTGCGGTCACCCAACCGATGCCGCCACCGATAACAATTGCTCCCAAAATTTCGGGCAATGACGCGACTTCGTGCGTTACCAACGTCGTCACAACGGCAATCAGCATCCCGGCCATTCCGAAACGGTTGCCCTGCTGTGATGTCGCTGGTGAAGAAAGCCCGCGCAAAGCGAGAATGAAAAAGACGCCCGATATCAAATAAGCGAGCATCACCCATGCGGGAGGAGCAGCATGTTCCAACTTAGCGCTCCTTTTTCTTGTACATTGCGAGCATGCGCGCGGTAACCGCAAAGCCACCAAAGATGTTCACGCTTGCCAGTGCAACCGCAATCAGCCCCAGCCATTTTGCGGTCGGCGAACCACCTGCTGCCGACGCGATCAGCGCGCCTACAATGATGACCGAAGAAATTGCGTTCGTAACCGCCATCAAAGGCGTGTGCAGTGCCGGTGTAACCGACCAAACGACATAATAGCCCACGAAACACGCCATCACGAAGATGGATAAAATTGAAATGAAGTCCATTATCGTCTGCCCTTGGCGTTAATTGAAGTCTTAAGGTCCGTAATTTCAGCTAGAATCGCCAAAACGAATAGAAGAAAACAAAAGCTAGCTGCGTTGAACGGTGCAACACCTGGCAAGCCCTCGATGACGTGCTCAGCAAGCGACTTCAACGGATCTGACCAAACGCCCAACCACTCCGCGGTGTATGAAATAACGAGCAAAGGAATTGATGCATAAAACAAAGCCATTGCGAGTGCGAACCCCATCCCGAAACCGTATCCCACAAATGAGCAGGCTTTTTCGAAGGCGGCTGTCACGCCAATAACCTCTCATTCACGACCTTGCCATCTTTGGTCAGGCGAATGGCTGCGGTAATTTCGTCGTCATCTGGCAAAACGGGTTTGCCCGTTTCCTTGTCCCAAAACGCGGACAGGAAGTTGTACAGATTGCGCGAGAACAGTGCGGATGTATCCGCCGCCAAATGCGCCGGTGTGTTGGAGTAGCCGACAATCTTGACGCCGTGCTTAACGACGATTTCGTCCGGCTTCGAACCTTCGACATTGCCACCTTGCGCAACCGCGAGGTCGAAAATGACTGAGCCCGGCTTCATCGTTGCAATCTGCGCGTCCGAAATAAGGCGCGGTGCAGGACGACCGGGAATTAACGCTGTCGTGATAACGATATCTTGTTTGGCGATATGTGCGGAGACAAGCTCGGCTTGCGCCGCCTTATATTCGTCGGACATTTCCGTGGCATAACCGCCAGCGCCCTCGCCTTCGATACCGGCGACATTCTCAACGAAGATTGCCTTGGCACCGAGCGATTCAATCTGTTCCTTCGTCGCCGAACGCACGTCGGTTGCGGAAACCTGCGCACCCAAACGGCGCGCTGTTGCAATGGCCTGAAGCCCTGCAACACCAACACCCATGATGAACGCCTTGGCTGCACTTACCGTGCCAGCAGCAGTCATCATCATTGGAAAGGCGCGGCCATATACCGACGCGGCTTCGATAACAGCCTTGTAACCCGACAGGTTCGACTGCGATGACAATATGTCCATCGACTGCGCACGTGTGATGCGCGGCATGAATTCCATGGCCAGCGCGTCCACGCCGGCCTTGGCATATGCATCAACGCGGGACCGCTGACCAAATGGATCAAGTCCCGCAACAAGCCAAGCCCCCGCCTTCATGCCAACCAAAGACTTAGGGTCAGGGCCCTGAACGCCAAGGATGATGTCGGCATCCTTCAGAACGGAAGACAGACTTCCGACCGAAGCGCCCGCACTTTCATAATCGCTGTTACCGATACAGGCCGAGACCCCCGCGTCACTCTCGACCGAGACCGATGCCCCCAATGCGATGAATTTTTTCACCGTTTCGGGCGATGCAGAAACCCGCGTTTCGCCCGGAGCGGTCTCTTTCAGTACAGCGATCTTTACCACTTAAGCCGCGCGGCTAGCGATGATGAGGACCACCAGAGCGGTGACAACAACGGCAGCTACAGTGCCCCATTTGAACAATGCGATGAAACCGGCATAGGTGTCTTTTGCAGGTCCCAGGTCGTGATCTTGTGCCAAAACAGCCTCCATATAAACTTTTATTGCGTTGCAGCCTTAACTTGTGATTTTCCAATGCTCAAGCGGCATGGACAAAGAAAATACATCGACTGCTTAATCGGGTCTTTACCCATTTGTCTTATCACGGCTGTCAATGAACATTGGCGGACAGTGAATGCAAGAACGAGAAACCAGATTGTTGATGCTTGTCGACGATGAGCCTGCCCAGTGCAGGTTGGTGTCGGCTATCGCATCACGCGCGGGATGGAGAACGGTGTTTGCACGTGATGCAGA
>CALDKP010000030.1 GCA_937898535.1 uncultured Sphingomonadales bacterium
CCCAGATTGTGGATCGCTTCGGCGACCAGTTCCTTGCCCGTTCCGCTTTCCCCCGAAATCAGGACCGACAAATCATTCCGCAACAGACGCGCCACCATGCGGTACACATCCTGCATCGCGGCACTGCGTCCAATCATCGGCAGATTGGCCTCGCTTAAGGCTTCAAACGGGTCAGAGGCGGTCGAGCGGCGTTTTTCGATGCCTTGCTTTACCGCCAAGACAAGGTCGTTGAGATCAAACGGCTTTGGAAAATATTCAAACGCATCAATCTCGCTGGCACGCACGGCTGTCTCCAACGTGTTTTGCGCCGACATGATGATGACGGGCATATCGGGCGCTTTGGCCAATATCTCTTTCAGCGTCGACAGCCCGTCGCTGTCTTTCAACACCACGTCGGTCAGCATCAGGTCGAAATGGCCATTGGCAAGCGCCGCATCACGCGCGGCAACGGAATCGCAAATCTGCGTTTCGATATTCTCGGCCTCAAGCGCGGCACATACGACGAGCCCGATGGACGCGTCATCTTCGACAATAAGAACCTTAGCTGGCTTCATGCGCTTGCCTTCCCTGAAGCTACCGGAAGCAAAAGCCGGAATGTTGTTTGCCCAAGGGCATGATCGCGTTCGAACAAGACCCTGCTGTTCATTTGCTGCACAAGCTTGCGCACAATGGCGAGGCCAAGCCCCTGCCCGTCACGTTTCGTGGTTACGAATGGCGAAAATAGTTCGTCGACAATATGATCAGGCACACCCGCACCATTGTCCGATATCGCGATTTCCACGGGCAGCTTAATGGCACGCCGGTCAATGTCTGTGTCGCGCAGCGCGCCGCTCATGACATAACGCGTCGAAATGCCGATCACGCCGTCAAGGCGCCCGTGCAGGGCGTCGATGGCGTTTTGCAGGAGGTTTATCAGCACCTGAACCATCCCGTCGGCATCGATATACACATCGGGCAGCGATGGATCATAATTGATGGAAATTTCGGGCATGGCGCGGTTGGCCGCACGCAGCGAACGAATGGCGCGCTCAATCAACAAATGGATATTTGCCGGCGCCAATTCAGGCCGCTCCGACCGCCCCAGCTTTTGCATTTGGTCCAGCAAGCGGGCGATGCGGTCAACCTCGTTGACTATCAGCTCGGTCAATGCGCGGCTTTTTTCATCGACCTGACGTGCCAGCAATTGTGCCGCGCCCTTTATGCCCGCCAACGGGTTTTTGATTTCATGCCCCAATATCGCAGGGGCGCCCATGGCTTGCTGCTGACCCGTGTCGCGCTGGTCCCCAATATGTTCGCGGCCACCATTGCGCGGGGATATGACGGCTATGCGCCAATCGGGTTCTTTGGCCACGGCGGATATGTTGATATCGACCATGATCACCCCGTAAGATGTTTTCAGCTCCATATCCTGGGCGGAAATGTCGCCCTCACGCGCGAGCAGAGCCGCGTTCATCCGCTCGCTTTCGAAGATCAGCGCCTCATCAATGCGGTGCCCCTCAAGCCTTCTGCGGCTTCGGCCAAAAAAGGCTTCGCTCGCATCATTGGCATAAGTGATGAGGTGGTCAGGAGAGATCAACAGCACCGGCACCGCAATACTTGCCAGCATTTGGCTATATTCGGGGCGATGCGTGACCTGCGACATCAATCAGGCGGCCGACCGCGTCAGGAACGGTTCGTAAAAGCGTGTCAGCTCGTCAATGACGACATCTGGATCATCGATGCGGTTCACGAAATTGCGGAACTCGGCGGAACCATTCAGGCCCTTGGTATACCAACCGATATGCTTGCGCGCGATGCGAAGGCCAACTTCACCGCCATAATGATCAAGCATCGCGCGATAATGGTCCATGATCAGGTGGAACTGGGCATCAATGTCCGGATCGGCAATGGTCTGCCCCGTCCGGAACCAGTGCATCATCTGGCCCAAGAGCCACGGCTTCCCATAAGCGCCGCGGCCGACCATCACGCCGTCGGCACCGCTCTGTTCAAGCGCATTGCGCGCATCTTCGATGGTGCAAATGTCGCCATTGACGATGACCGGAAGCGATACCGCGTCTTTCACCTTGCGCACAAATGCCCAGTCAGCCGAACCCTTATACATTTGGTTGCGGGTGCGGACGTGGACGGTGATCATCTTGGCGCC
>CALDKP010000031.1 GCA_937898535.1 uncultured Sphingomonadales bacterium
TTCCGATCTCTATGCGAGCGGTCGTGGTGCCATGCGCGTGCGCGCGCGTTTTTCAAACGGATGGCAGGACAGCGAGAAAAGCTGGGAACCCACAGGCGTCGAAAAACTACCCGGCGGCACGTGGCAGCTTGTTGTGTCGGAAATCCCGTATCAGGTGCAAAAAGGCAAGTTGATTGAGCAAATCGCGCAGCTGATTGCCGATAAGAAGCTGCCCATATTGGATGACATCCGCGACGAAAGCGACGAACGCGTTCGTATCGTGCTTGTGCCCAAAAGCCGCAACGTGGATCCGGAAGATCTGAAAAACGCGCTGTTCCGCCTCACGGACCTTGAAACGCGCTTTTCGTTAAACATGAACGTGCTCGATGCCGACCGCACGCCAAAGGTCATGGGCTTGGGCGAAGTTCTGCTGCGTTGGTTGACACACCAGATCGAAGTGCTGGTCCGCAAATCGCAGCATCGGCTGGAAAAGATCGATAGCCGCCTTGAACTGCTTAAGGGCTATATCATTGCGTTCCTGAACCTTGATCGCATCATTGAAATCATCCGTAACGAAGATGAACCAAAGCCCGTTATGATGGCTGAGTTCCTGCTGAATGACCGGCAAGCCGAAGCCATTCTTAACATGCGTTTGCGTTCGCTCCGCCGGCTGGAAGAAATGGAACTTCGGCGCGAGCTAGAGGGCTTGGAAGCTGAACGCGAAGAACTGGTCAAGCTGATCGAGAGCCCAGCGCGGCAGAAGACGCGTTTGAAACAAGACCTGACTGCGCTGCGCAAAAATTACGGTGAAGATACCGAACTTGGCCGCCGCCGTACAAGCTTGGAAGAAGCAGGGCAAGCGCGCGAGATTTCGCTCGAGGCATTTGTCGAACGCGAACCCGTTACGGTTATCATGTCGAAGCGTGGCTGGATTAAAGCCATGAAGGGCCACGCTGACTTGTCTGCGCGCGCCGATTTCAAGTTTAAGGAAGGCGATGGCCCTGCCTTTGCTTTCCATGCGCAGACGACAGACAAGATCCTCATCGCAACAGCGAATGGCCGTTTTTACACCTTGGGTGCTGACAAGCTGCCCGGTGCCCGCGGTTTCGGTGAACCTGTTGGCACGATGATCGACATCGAAACCGGAAACGACATCGTTGCGGCGTTCCCTGCCGTGGCAGATGGGCGTATGTTGCTCGCGGCTTCAACGGGCAAGGGCTTTATCGCGCGGATGAGCGACATTATCGCCGAAACCCGGAAGGGACGCGGCGTCGTCACGTTGAAGCCGGGTGCGAAACTTTCGGTCGTTCGCCTTGCTCCCGCAGAGGCAACAGATGAAGCGACGTTGAAGGACCAATATGTTGCCGTAGTCGGCGACAACCGCAAATTGGTGGTCTTCCCGTTGAGTGAAATTCCCGAAATGGCCAAGGGGCAGGGCGTTACCTTGCAGCGTTATAAGGATGGCGGCCTTGCAGATGCTGTGTGCTTTAAGATGAGCGAAGGGCTCAGCTGGGCAATGGGCGGCGATAGCGGCCGGATGCGCACGGAAAACGACATGTCGTTGTGGCGCGTGGCACGCGGCGCAGCGGGTCGACTTCCGCCGCAAGGCTTCCCAAGGAATAACCGCTTCGATTAAGTTTAACGAAAATTAACCACGCACGGGGTGAACATCTTTTACATTCGGCGTGCATAACGGCGCATAATGAACAGCGCCAGCTCGCCCGTTTTAGACGAAAAACACCCTGATAACAGGGCGATCTTAGCCATCGGCGGGGCCGAGTTTAATTGGCTGACCTCACTGCCCATCGCGGGCGCTATATTTCGCAATGTTCAAAATGACGTTCATCTGGTGCGCAGCAACAGAAAGTTTGACGACCTGATGCTTGGCTTTGGGGGGCAAGCAAAACCCGACATGGCATTGCTGGGTGACCGGGCATTGGCCATGCTCGACGCAGGCCGTGAAACACATTTCGAATGCTGGCGATCGGACGACGCCGTTCATCCGCGCGAGTTGGAAATCAGCATTGCCCGTTTCGGCGGTGGTGATGACATGTTCCTGCTGTCGATGGTTGACCGCACCGCCGAAGCCATTAGCCGGGTTAACCTCCGCCGCGAAATGCTAAGCGATAGCCTGACGGGATTTTGCAACCGCATCGGCTTTGAAGAACAGGTGGACGCCGCGGTTGACGCGATGCGGAAATCCGGTTCCGCGCAAAACTATGCCATCATCCTGGTCGACCTGGCGCGCTTCAGCCGGGTGAATGAATCCGTAGGCGCGATTGCCGGCGACGAGCTTATCATTACCGCCGCTCACCGGCTGAATGCGCGCATCCACAGCGATGAAATTCTGGGGCGGCTTGGCGGCAATGAGTTCGCCCTATTTGCGCAGATGGATTCAGATGCAATCGACGTGGCGGCCATTGCCCAGCGTCTGCGTGAAGCATTCAACGATCCATGCAAGCTTTCGAATTTGGAGATTCAGGTTGAATGTGCGCTCGCTGCGGCGACCGGCGGTGTCGGGGATGATCCAACGGATACATTGCGCCATGCCCAAATTGCGCTGAAGCGCGCCAAATCTTCGAAGAAATTCGAACTATATGCGGCAGGCGCGGTCGATACCGCACGGCGCCGGTTCAGCCTTGAGACCGATTTGCGGCGCGCGTTGCATCGCGGCGAACTTGCTTTGCATTATCAGCCGTTGGTGGATCTCGGCAGTGGCTCGTTAAGCGGCTTTGAAGCACTGGCGCGTTGGGACCATCCCGACCTTGGTCCCATATCGCCCGTCGACTTTATTCCTGTGGCGGAGGAAAGCGGATTAATCGTGCCGCTTGGCCGCTGGGCACTTGAAGAAGCGGTGAAGACCATCGCGCGCTGGGACAATCGATTGGGCGCGCAGCACGCGTTCCGGATTTCCGTGAATATGTCTGCCGTGCAGATGCAGCGCGACGATGTGGTGGATGCCGTGTCGTCGGCGCTTAAGGGCGCGAATGTCGATGGCAACCGGATGACAATCGAGTTGACGGAGAGTGCCTTTATCAATGACCCGGCCGGCGCAAAGACGTTGCTTGATGCGTTGAAAGGGCTGGATACCAACCTTGCCATGGACGATTTCGGCACAGGCTATTCCAATCTGGCCTATCTTCAGCAGCTCCCGATTGATGTTCTGAAAATTGATCGCAGCTTTGTATCGGAGATGTTGGTCGACAAAGATAAGCGGGCCATTGTGCGCACCGTTTTGTCGCTGGCGCGGGCATTGGGTATGAAGACAACGGCGGAAGGCATCGAAACCGTCGAGATTTCGCAGCTGCTCCGCCGCCTTGGCTGTTCAGTTGGGCAGGGCTATTATTATGCGCGGCCTTTGCCTGAAGATGCTGCTTATGCCTTTTTGGCCGCTGACATGGCTGCATCGACAAGCTGAAGCGCCAATTCGGACTGGCGGTCCGAAACCGGGAAATCCTCGGCAACCCACATGGCTTCGAGTTCTTGCAAGGTTTTTGCCACCAGTGGACCAGCGGGCAATCCCATTTTGATAAGATCGCCGCCTTTGATGTGCATGATGGGGCTATCCCAATTGTCCAAGCGCGCCAGGCAAAGCGGCAGGGCATTGTCGTCGGCAAACAACATGGCGACATCGCGCGCGGTGTCATTATCAAAACGGTAGGCGATGGCGCGGATATTGCCCTCCGACGGCATGCCAGCGTTCAAACGGTTGGCGAGATTTTCACGCAATTTGTTCGACAGCTTCAGCCGTGCCGCCACTTTGTCGACCGCGGCGGGGTCGGTCACCAATATGCTGAGCAGCCGGGCCGGGAGCGATAGGGATTGATTGAGCAACTGCTCGCGTTCCACAAGCCGCTGCAATCGATCATGGGCATCGCTGCAAAGTTCGGGAAGAAACGGTGCGAATATTCCGTTTTCGATCATAAGACCGACAGACGCGACTGGGTTTTTGAGCGACAACAACCGGGCGAGTTCCTGCGCAATGCGTTCGCGTGACAACGCCGTCAGACCATGCGCACCTTGCGCGCAGGCATGGATTGCATCCGCATCCACCGGACCGCTGCCAAATCGGGCCAAGAAACGGAAATACCGCAATATCCGCAGGAAATCCTCGGCGATGCGCTGCGTCGCGTCGCCAATGAAGCGCAGGCAACCATTTTCGAGATCGCGTAAACCGCCGAAATAATCGAAAACCTCTCCTGTTTGGGGATCAGCATATAGCGCGTTGATCGTGAAATCCCGCCGTGCGGCATCTTCCTGCCAATCGGTGGCGAAAGCGACCGTCGCGCGCCGGCCATCGGTAGAGACATCGCGGCGTAATGTGGTGATTTCATAATTCTTGCCGTCTACCACCGCAGTTATGGTACCATGGTCAAATCCCGTAGGAACCGCTTTGACGCCGCCCGCTTCCAATCGGTCCATAACCGTTTCGGGCAACAATGCTGTGGCAATATCAACGTCTGACACGGGCAGTCCCAACAAGGTGTCGCGCACAGCGCCGCCAACATATCGCGGGCCACCATAGGCATCGGCCAGCAGCGCGAGCACTTTTTTCAAGCCCGCGGCCTGTTGCCATTCGGAATGTGGAAGTTGTGCCGCAATCATGCCAGCCGCCGTACCAGATTGGCGATTATCCCCGCCGTTACGCCCCATATTCGCCGTTCGCCCCATTGCATGTCATAATAGCTACGCTGCTGCCCATTCCAGTTAGCCTCTTTCTTGATGGAATTGGCAGGATCAAGCAGAAACGCAAGCGGGACTTCAAACCAGTCTTCAACCTCTTGCGGGTTGGGCTGAAGCTCAAGGTCGGGCGGAATGATGCCAACAACGGGTGCAATGCTGTACCCGCTGCCTGAATAATAAGTGTCGGCCACGCCGATCACCTCGACACGGGCTGGCGGTATGTTCAGCTCTTCTTCCGCCTCGCGCAATGCCGCAAAGATCGAATTTTCGTCGCTGTCATCAACCTTGCCGCCGGGAAATGCGACTTGGCCAGCATGGCTGCGCAGCCATGTCGGGCGCTGGGTGAGAATAACGCCCGGTTCTGCGCGGTCTGTTATCGGGATAAGCACGGCAGCGGCACGATGCTGAACCGTGTCACCCAAGTAGCGCTCGTCTTCAATCTCGATATCCAGCGCGGGGTCGAGCGCCTGATATATGCGGTGCCGCCAACTCATGCAGGCGCCATCAAGCTGAATTGCGCACCTTTGCTGCAGATGGTGACGCCTTCGGCGTCCTCGGCAAGCGCAAGGTTGGCAAGTTCGTAGTAGACGGGCCGTGCGAGCTTTGCCCAAAGCCCGCCGCGCACATGCAAATAGGGCAGGCCATTGCGCATTTCGATGGCGTGGTCGGCATCTGCAAATACCAGATCATCGCTGTTCAATCGAAACGCGAGGGTCCGGTCTTTGCCTTCGCCTTCGCTTTGCAGCTCAACCGCAAGGAACGGCGCATCATCGACCGCAATCGACAGCTTTTGTTGTGGTGTGACAAGCCAGTGCTTTCCGTCGGCGTCACATAATAACAAACTCGAAAAAGCCCGGACCATTGCAGGGCGCTTAATCTCACCGCCCTGATGATACCATTTGCCATCGGCAGCGATACGCATTTCGCTGTCGCCCGTCGCGCCGGGCGTCCAGCTTTCGACCGGCGGCAGTTTTCGCGCCGCCACAAGTTCGGCAATGTCCGAAAGGCTCAGTTTCGCAAGATCAGGGGCTTCATAAGGCATCGGCTGGCGATACGGCTAAAGCGAACGGTCGTCAAAGCTTAGTCGGCTGGACCGAGCGTGCCATGTTTAGGCAAGGCCAGCATTGCCGGGTTACGGAGCAAAAGTCGGCGTGGCTCCCAAGGGCCCGGCAAAGTCCAACCTGACGTGCGTTCAGCGGTAAATCCAAATCGCCCATAATATTCTGGGTCGCCAATCATCACCATCGGTGCATCGTCCGCCTGCATTGCGTCGAGCATCAGCTGCATGAGCCGTGTCCCAATACCGGCGTTCTGACGGTGACTGGCGACCGCGACTGGGCCGACCAAAACTAACGCAGCGTCGCCGACACGTATCGGCCAACATTGAATGCTTCCGACAAGTTCTTCGCTGTCCAAGATCCCAAGCGACAAATGGTCAATCGCCTGCATGCCCTTACGCAGCAGATAGGCGGTGCGTTGATGGCGGTCGAGGCCAAAGGCATCATCCAGCAGCGCGTCTACAACGCCATCGGCAAGGTTAGAGAGTGCCGTTGCGTGCATGATTAATTAGACGAGAGGGATGTTGGACGAAACATATGCGGCCCCCTGTCATTGCAGCCAGCATTTGTCCAATCGATTATCGATGAACTTAACATATCATCTTGGCAAATTGCGTTTG
>CALDKP010000032.1 GCA_937898535.1 uncultured Sphingomonadales bacterium
AGCAAAACAATTACCGTCAACACCGCCACCTTCGGCGGCAAGACCAGGATGGGCGAAAAACCCGAACCGCCCGTTATCACCGCATTTGCAGGTGTATCGTTGGTCACCGCAGATGGCGATTTCGATTTTCCACCGCGCAACAGGATTTATTCTGGCTACGGTTGGAATGGTCACCTTGCTTTGGTGGTTGTCCGCAATTGGCGGTGGCGCGGAAAGCTATGCGACCTTTCAAAAATATGTTGTCTCCGCAGGTGAAAGTGCAACCGGTTTTGAAACCGCGGTTAACTGGTTCTTCCGGCTTTTGGGCTTGGCTGTAACCTTCAGCTTCTTCCAGCATCTCGCCTCGGGCATTCGGCACCTTGTTTTGGATATTGGCGCTGGTTACGAATTGAAGGCCAACCGGACATGGGCTTCGGCTGCATTCATTGCGGCCTTTTTTGCAACTGCATTCGTTGTCCTGTTTGTGGCATCGCGCTTTCTGGGAGTTTGATGATGGACAGTAGAACATATATCGGGCGCGTGCGCGGGCTGGGTTCAGCAAAGCATGGCGGCGAACATTGGTTGAAACAGCGTCTGACCGCGATTGGCAATATCTTGCTGACCACGTGGCTCGTTGTCTCGCTGCTTCTTATGCCGAATTTTGATCAAGCAACCTTGGCGCAATGGTTGGCTCAGCCAATGGTTGCGGTCCCAATGATATTGATGATCGTCAACATTTTTACGCATGCGCGCCTTGGTCTTCAGGTTTTGATTGAAGATTATGTGCATGACGAAGGATTGAAGTTTGGCGCAATGGCGCTTCTCAACTTCTATGTCGTCGCGAGCGCCGTATTCGGCATTTTCGTCGTAGCAAAATTAGCATTTACCGGAGCATCCGCCTGATGTCAGACGCTTACAAGATTATCGACCATACATATGACACGGTTGTTGTAGGAGCCGGTGGCTCTGGCTTGCGCGCCACGATGGGCAGCGCTGAAGCCGGTTTGAAAACAGCCTGTATCACGAAGGTTTTCCCCACGCGTTCGCATACTGTTGCGGCACAAGGCGGAATTGCGGCGTCGCTGGGTAACAACTCGCCGGACCATTGGACCTGGCACATGTACGACACCGTAAAGGGCTCGGACTGGTTGGGTGACCAGGACGCGATCGAATATATGGTGCGTGAAGCGCCTGCCGCAGTGTATGAGCTTGAGCATGCCGGCGTGCCGTTTAGCCGCAACGCAGACGGCACAATTTACCAGCGTCCCTTTGGCGGCCACATGCAGAATATGGGCGAAGGCCCCCCGGTTCAGCGTACGGCCGCAGCGGCCGACCGCACCGGTCACGCCATGCTGCACAGCCTGTATCAGCAGAGCCTGAAATATGATGCGGATTTCTTCATCGAATATTTCGCGCTCGATCTAATTATGGAAAATGGCGAATGCCGCGGCGTGATCGCCATGTGCATGGAAGATGGCACCATCCACCGTTTCAAGAGCCACGCCGTTGTGCTGGCAACCGGCGGATATGGCCGTGCGTATTTCTCTGCCACTTCGGCGCACACCTGTACCGGTGACGGTGGCGGCATGGTGCTGCGCGCCGGGCTTCCGCTTCAGGATATGGAATTCGTGCAATTCCACCCGACCGGCATTTATGGCGCTGGCGTTCTCATTACTGAAGGCGCGCGCGGCGAGGGCGGATATCTGACCAACAGCGAAGGTGAGCGCTTCATGGAGCGTTATGCGCCGTCCGCTAAGGACTTGGCTTCACGCGACGTTGTCAGCCGTTCGATGGCACTTGAAATGCGCGAAGGCCGTGGCGTTGGTCCGCATAAGGACCATATCTACCTGCATCTCGATCACATCGATCCCAAGGTTTTGGCACAGCGTTTGCCCGGCATCACCGAAAGCGGAAAGATTTTCGCCGGCGTCGACCTGACACGTCAACCGTTGCCAGTGACACCAACGGTTCACTACAATATGGGCGGAATTCCGTGCAATTATCATGGTCAGGTGGTCACCAAGGTTGGTGATGATCCTGAAGTCATCGTTCCGGGCCTTTATGCCGTTGGCGAAGCTGCATGCGTTTCGGTGCATGGCGCGAACCGGCTTGGATCAAACTCGTTGATCGACTTGGTCGTATTCGGCCGCGCAACTGGTCTGCATTTGAAAGCGTCGCTGACGCCCGGTGCGCCGCACAAGGCGCTGCCAAAGGATGCGGCTGATTTGGCACTGACCCGCGTCGACAAGTTCCGTGCAGCAAAGGGCGGTTCGCCAACCGCAGACATTCGTCTGCAAATGCAGCGGACAATGCAAAAGCATGCTGCGGTCTTCCGCGACACAGCATTGCTGGCCGAAGGCGTCACTGAGATGCAAAAGGTCAATCAGCGCCTGGCCGACGTGCACGTCACCGACCGCAGCATGATCTGGAACACCGACCTCATTGAAACGCTTGAGCTCGACAATTTGATGGCGCAGGCAGTCTGCACCATTGAAAGCGCCAACAATCGCAAGGAAAGCCGCGGCGCGCATGCGCATGAGGATTATCCAGAGCGCGATGATGCAAATTGGATGAAGCACACCGCTTCATGGTTTGAAGGTTGGGGCGGCTCCGGCGGCGCGGTGAAAATCGACTACCGCCCAGTGCATGATTATACGCTGACCGACGAGGCAGAGTATATCAAGCCGAAGCCACGCGTTTACTAAGTTCCGCGAAAACGGAGGCTGTTATATCCAGGCTCCGTTTTCGTTTTTCATGATCGAAAACCGAACAGGCGACGATAATCTCGTCCGCTTGTGTGCGCGCCAAAAACGCTTTGACGCACGCTTTTACGGTGTCAGCTGCGCCGATTGCGCTCGCGGATAATATGTCGTTCAACGCTGACGTAAATTGCGGGGGCAGCGATGCCACATAGCCTTCGACCGGCGGCGGCATTTGGCGTGGGTTGCCTGTGCGAAGGGCTACGAAGCTTTGCATCAGCGAGCTGGCCAAAAACTCCGCTTCTGCATCGGTTTCGCCCGCAATGATGTTGAATGCCGCCATCGCATAGGGCTTGTCCAATATGGCGCTTGGCCGGAAATGGCTGCGGTAAATGTGCAGGGCTTCATCCAACATTTGTGGCGCAAAGTGGCTGGCGAAGGCGAAGGGAAGGCCAAGTGCCGCGGCCACTTGAGCGCCGTAGAGGCTGCTACCCAATATGTAGAGTTGCACATGTGCACCAGCGCCGGGTGTCGCGACTATGCCGGTTTTGCCATCATCAGCGAAATAGCTTTGCAGTTCCATAACGTCGCGCGGGAACGCGTTCGCGTCGCTGTCCAATGTCCGGCGGATCGCTGCGGCAACGCGTTGGTCGCTGCCGGGCGCGCGGCCCAATCCCAGGTCGATCCTGCCGGGGTAAAGCGCGTCCAAAGTGCCAAATTGCTCGGCAATCACCAATGGCGCATGGTTGGGCAGCATGATGCCGCCTGAACCAACACGGATAGATTTGGTCGCTGCGGCAATATGCCCGATAACAACGCTGGTGGCCGCGCTGGCGATGCCGCGCATCCCATGATGTTCGGCAACCCAGTAACGGCTGAAGCCTAAAGTTTCTGCATGAGCAGCAAGATCGGCGGCATTGGCGAGCGCGCCACCCACTGAGCCACCTTCGACAACGGGAACAAGATCAAGCAAAGAGTAATTCGTCATAAGACTTAAATGGGTGTGTTCGCGCGTAAAGCCAAGCGCAATCGACTAACAATCCATGCCGTGCCATACACTTTGCATGCTGACCGATCTGTTCATACCATTCCTCATCACCACGATGTTGATTGAACTGACCCCCGGCCCGAACATGGCATGGCTGGCATTGACCAGCGCCACACAAGGGAAGCGGTCGGGTTTCGCCGCTGTTGCTGGCATTGCAACGGGCCTTGCGATCCTTGCTGTGGCTTCGGCAGTTGGTCTTGCCGAGCTCGCAGCCCGTTCACCTTTTGCCTTTAGTTTGCTGCGCTACGCAGGTGTGGCCTATTTATTATGGTTGGCATGGCAAACATGGGTTGGCGAGAAAGAAGCTGCAACCAATCACATAGACGCGACGGCAATGGCGGCATGGTTCCGCCACGGCTTGCTGCTCAACTTGCTGAACCCAAAGGCTGCGGTGTTTTTTGTCACGGTCCTGCCAGCCTATATCGCAACGAATGCGCCAGTTGTTCCGCAGACCATGCTGCTGTCCGCCAGCTATGTTGCGATTGCGACAGCGGTGCACCTCGTCATCGTTGCGTTGGCGGCGCAAGCGCATGGATGGATGACCTTGGGTAACCGCCGAAACCAAGTGCGCCGTATATTTGCGGTTCTATTGGCGGCGGTCGCAATCTGGTTCTTGGTGAGCACGCGCTAGCACTATTTTCCTGACATTGCAGGTGCGCGGAAAAGCCTAACGCCAGCGCAACATAGAGCGGTTCAGCTGCGCGACCGATTTGACGCCCATCAATCGCATGTCACGGTCAATTTCGTCGCGCAATTTGCCAACGATACGTTCAACCCCCGGTTGGCCCGCTGCGGCTAATGCGTAAAGATACAGCCGCCCGCCGGAGCATGCAGTGGCGCCCGCCGCCAGTGCTTTCAAAACATGGCTGCCGCGCTGCACGCCGCCGTCACAGATGATGTCGATCTTCCCGCCCACGGCGTCGGCGATTTCGGAAATCTGGTCGAATGGTGACCGCGATCCATCCAGCTGCCGTCCGCCGTGGTTGGAAACCATGATCGCCGTCGCGCCGATGTCGACAGCCCGCTTCGCATCATCAACGGACATGATGCCTTTTAGGCAAAATTCGCCGCCCCAGTCGGACCGCACTTTTTCCGCCATTTTCCAGTCCATCGAGGTATCGAGCATGGTATTGAAATATTCGGCCACAGACACCGCGACATTGGTCCCGGCGTCAACATGTGTCTGAAGGTTAGGAAGCGAGAATTTCTCCCGAAACATATAATTCAGCGCCCATGCTGGATGGATGGCGTAGCTCAGCACCGATGCAGGTGTAAATCGTGGCGGCGAGGTAAAACCACTGCGCAGGCAGCGTTCCCGGTTGCCTGAAACGATTGTATCGACGGTCAACGCGATGGCATCGAATTTCGCGGCTTTGCAGCGTTCGATCATCGACGCATTCAGGCCTTTGTCTTTGTGGATATACAGCTGAAACAGCTTGGGTGTTTTGACGCGTTCGCCGACTTCCTCGATGCTCACCGTGGCAAGTGAGGAAATGCCGAACCATGTGTTAAACTGCTGCGCCACAGCGGCAACGGCGCGTTCACCTTGCCAATGGAACAAGCGTTGCAACGCGGTCGGCGATAGCATGAGCGGCATCGCAATGTCTTTGCCCATGACCCGAACTTTTGTGTCGATATCTGAAACGCCCGCGAGCACATTGGGCACAAGGTCGCAGTCGTCAAATGACGAGCTGTTGCGCCCTTTCGTTCGCTCATCATCGGCTGCGCCGTCGATATAGTTGAAGATAGGCGACGGCAGGCGCGACTTCGCCAGCTGGCGAAAATCGGCGACATTATGACAATCATTCAAACGCATGCGGCGCTTATGACAGGCCTTTTATATAATTGCACCTATTTGGTCTTGGCATTCTGCCATATTGTCCTGCACCAACATTGCGTTTAGCGATGTACAACGCACATAAAGTCCATCCCTAACGCAAAGGCTATCTCCCATGTTCCTCCAAGGCAAAACGGCGCTTATCACTGGTTCGACATCCGGCATTGGTCTGGGCTATGCGCGCGCCCTTGCGGCCGAGGGCGCCAATGTGATGATCAACGGCTTTGGTGATGCGGATGCCATACAAGGCTATGTGGCGGAACTCGCGGCTGCAAGCGGTGGCAAAGCACTCCATTCTGGCGCGGATATGATGAAGCCAGATGAAATCAGGGCGATGGTCGCTGAATGTGCAGAGAAGCTGGGTGCTCCTGATATTCTGATCAACAATGCGGGCATCCAGCATGTTGCACCGGTCGATGAATTCCCGGAAGATAAATGGGACGCAATCATGTCGATCATTTTGTCGTCGGCGTTCCATACCACAAAAGCTGCCTTGCCCGCGATGAAGGCAAAGGGGTGGGGCAGGGTGATCAACACCGGTTCGATGCACAGCCTTGTCGCGTCACCGTTTAAGTCGGCGTATAATGCGGCAAAGCATGGCCTTGCAGGCTTTAGCAAAACGGTCGCGCTTGAGGTGGCGACGCAGGGCATAACCGTCAACAATATCTGCCCGGGATATGTGTGGACGTCATTGGTTGAAAACCAAATTCCCGATACGATGAAGGCACGCGGGTTGACGCGCGAACAGGTCATCAATGATGTGTTGCTGGCCAACCAACCGCAGAAGAAATTTGTTCAGGTTGAGCAATTGGCTGCTTTGGCGGTTTTCCTGTGCCGGGATGAGGCAAGCGCGATTACCGGAACGAACCTATCGGTTGATGGTGGCTGGACCGCCCAATAAATCTTGGTTTCTGGGTTCGCTGCCAAAGGGTGCGTTAGTCGCCATCTCCCTCTCATCTAGGGCAGGTGCGCCCGGCACGCCAAATACCGGCGGTGTATAGCCAATTTTGTTCTTTTGGGGTGCGTCCGGATTTTCTCTCTCTGATCGCGGGGATACGCCAAATGGCAATCCGAAATCAGCTTGCATTGGTCTGCCGTCAATGGTTGGCGCGCCTGTTATAAATTCAACGGATGCATCTGAATCGAACGGAACAGGTGACGGAGAGGGTGGCGTTGCTGCCGGTTCGGGCGACGGCGCGTTAACTTCTGGGTTCGCTACATTTGCTGGTTCGCTGGGCGCAACGGGATTGCCCTGCGGAATGGCCAAGGCGATGAGCCCGGCGACCGACAGAACCCCAAGCAACATTTTTAGGATATTATCCACGCGTCTCAGCCTATTTGGTTCCAGTGGAGTATCCGAACGGCGTTAAGAAAATATTAGCGACACTTGGTTGGCCCATAGAAAAAACCGCCGACATTGCTGCCGGCGGTTAGGTGTTTTCCTCCCCAGGAAAACTCGTAAAATATGTGTGTACCTATTTGCCGCCAGCACTGCCCAAACGGTGGTAGAGGCGGGCAAATTTGATAGACTCCGGCTGATCCTTTATCGCTTCCAGATAGTGGACCAAGGCTTGCCTCAAAAGCGTGAGGTCCTCGGTCGACAAAACGGCGCGGGCGCGTGCTGGTTCGCTCATGGCTTCCCCTTCCTTACGCTGCGTTGCTGAACTGGTTCATGGTGTTGTCTTTACCACCAGCCTTGAGCGCGGCTTCGCCAGCGAAATATTCCTTATGTTCGTCACCAATGTCGGAACCCGACATATTCTGGTGCTTAACACAGGCGATGCCTTGGCGGATTTCCTTGCGCTGAACGCCAGCAACATATCCAAGCATACCCATTTCGCCGAAATAATCCTTCGCAAGATTGTCCGTGCTCAATGCGGCGGTGTGATATGTTGGCAAGGTGATCAGGTGGTGGAATATGCCCGCACGCTTTGCAGAATCGCGTTGGAAATTCTGGATCCACATATCGGCTTGTGCGCCCAATTCGGTCTCGTCATATGACGCACTCATCAGGTTTGCGCGGTCATAAGCCGACACGTCCTTACCTTCAGCGGCCCAGGCGTCGAACACTTGCTGACGGAAATTGAGCGTCCAGTTGAAGCTTGGCGAGTTATTATATGCCAACTTGGCGTTGGGAACGACTTCGCGGATACGGTCGACCATGCCGGCAATCTGTTCGATGTGCGGCTTTTCGGTTTCAATCCAGATAAGGTCAGCGCCGTTCTGCAGCGATGTGATGCAATCCAACACGCAGCGGTCTTCGCCGGTTCCTGAACGGAACTGGAAAAGGTTAGAAGGCAAACGCTTTGGCTTCAAAAGCTTCCCATTGCGGTTCAGGATGATATCGCCATTCTGCGCTGTGCTTGGGTCGATTTCTTCGCAATCGAGGAAGCTGTTGTACAAGTCGCCAAGGTCGCCAGCTTCTTTTGATACCGCGATCTGCTTGGTGAGGCCTGCGCCCAAGGAGTCCGTGCGCGCAACGATAATGCCATCAGGAACGCCCAGTTCGAGGAATGCGTAGCGGCAGGCCCGAATTTTTTGCAGAAAATCTTCGTGCGGGACAGTAACCTTGCCGTCTTGGTGGCCACATTGCTTTTCGTCC
>CALDKP010000033.1 GCA_937898535.1 uncultured Sphingomonadales bacterium
GCCGTAAAGGCAAGCTTTCCGATTATGGTATTCAGCTGCGCGCCAAGCAGAAGCTTAAGGGCTATTATGGCGACGTAACTGAAAAGCAGTTCAAGCGTGCCTATCAGGAAGCCAGCAACATGAAGGGCGATACCTCGCAGAACCTTATCGGTCTGCTCGAGCGTCGTTTGGACATGGTTGTATATCGCGCCAAGTTCGCCCCAACCATTTTCGCCGCACGCCAGATCGTTAGCCATGGCCACATTCGCGTCAACGGCGTGAAGTGCAACATCGCAAGCCGTCAGGTTGCTGTGGGTGATGTCATCAGCCTCGGCAACAAGGCCAAGGAAATGGCTTTGGTTATAGAAGCGCAAGGCCTCGCTGAGCGTGATATTCCAGAATATGTCTCTGTAGACGGCAACGACAAGGTTACTTTCGCGCGTATCCCAACGCTCGACGAAGTGCCCTACCCTGTTAAGATGGAACCAAATTTGGTCGTCGAATTCTATTCGCGTTAATCTTACAAACGATCTTACGAAAAAGGCGGTCCTTGAGGCCGCCTTTTTTGTTTGAGCCTGACCGATGGGTCTGGCAGAAGGCGCGCAATAATCTTTCCCCTTAGGAGAATTTCATGCGCCTGCTGTCTCTGGCCCTTGTATCTGTTCTGGCTCTCACGACCGCCTGTCAAAAGGATGCGTCGTTGGACGTCTCCATGGACGCCCTGCCGCAAGTCGAAGTCCCCGCGCTTTCCGAAGCGACGATGAAGGACGTGACACGCGAATTGTCACTCGACAGCTATGAAGGCCGCGCACCGGGTTCGGTCGGCGAAGAAAAGACCGTCGCTTATCTGATATCCAAGTATAAAGCGGCAGGACTTGAGCCCGGCAATAACGGCAGCTGGACGCAGGATGTGCCATTGATCGAAATCACCGCGAAAAATGTGTCACCGCTCACGATTGCCGACCGCAGCGGCAAGGCCATGTCATTTGCCTATGGCAGTGAATATGTCATTGGCAGTTACCGCGAGACACCCAAAACCGATATCAAAAAAAGCGAAATGGTCTTTGTCGGTCACGGCATTGTCGCCCCTGAAAAGGGCTGGAACGACTATGCTGGTGTCGATGTTAAGGGCAAAACCGTCGTCGTCATGGTCAACGACCCCGATTTCGAAAATGAAGGTCTTGATGGCCCGTTCGGTGGCAAGGCCATGACCTATTATGGACGTTGGACATATAAATATGAAGAAGCCGCACGTCAGGGCGCTGCTGCCGTTTTGATCATCCACGACACCGCCCCCGCGGCATATGGTTGGAATGTCGTCAACTCCAGTTGGACAGGAACGCAATTCCTGGCGCAGTCAAAGGATGGCGGAAAGAGCCAGACAAAAGCCAATGGCTGGATCCAGAAATCCGTAGCAAAGGAAATCTTTGCCGCCGCTGGTCAGAATCTCGACAAGCAAATGGCCGCGGCCAAGAAAAAAGGCTTTAAGGCGGTTCCGCTGAACCTGACCGCGTCGATGAACTTCGAAAATGACATCGCGCGCAAGGCGAGCAAGAACGTCATTGGCGTCATGAAAGGCACCAAGCGCCCTGACGAATATGTGCTCTACACGGCGCATTGGGACCATCTCGGTCGGTGCACGGCCGCTGCCGACGGCGACGACATTTGCAACGGTGCCGTCGACAATGCCACAGGCACTGCGGCGTTGGTCGCATTGGCAGAAGGCTTTGCCAAAGCCGGCGCACCGGAGCGTTCGGTCGTGTTCCTTGCGGTAACCGCAGAAGAAAGCGGCCTGCTTGGTTCGAAATTCTACGCCGAAAACCCCATCTTCCCGCTTTCGCAAACCGTGGGTGGCGTGAACATGGACGCATTCTCCATGTCTGGCCCCGCGAAGAATTTGACCGTCATCGGCAAAGGCAAATCGCAGCTTGATGTCTATCTTGAGGCTGCGGCAAAGTCCGAAGGACGGACTCCTGAAACGGAACCGACACCGGAAAAGGGCTTCTACTATCGCTCTGACCATTTCAGCTTTGCAAAGCTTGGCGTGCCGATGGTGTATTTCGAAGGCGGAGACGATCTTGTCACCGGCGGTAAGGCCGCTGCAAAGGCCGCTGCGGAAGATTATGAAAAGAACCGCTACCACGCACCCGGCGACGAATTTGACGAAAAATGGGATTGGTCCGGCGTCATGTCCGACCTGAAACTTTATTATCGTGTTGGCCGGATGTTGGCGATGACCGACGCTTGGCCAAACTGGAACGACGGCGACGAATTCCGCGCTGTCCGCGACAAGAGCCGCAGCGGGAAATAAGCCAATGACGTTCCGTATGCCCGCCGAGTGGGCACCCCATGAAGCCGTCTGGATTGGCTTTCCCAGTTCAGCGGAATATTGGGGTGCGCCGCTCCAACGCGCGCAGCAGCAGATGGCCGCCTTTGCCAATGCGGTGCACGCATCGGGTCAAGGTGAACGCGTGCATGTGATTGCCGGCAATGCAGAGGCGATGGCGGTCGCAAAGGGACTAGTTGACGCTGGCGTACATGTCGAGCTGCGCCACATTGGCGATGTCTGGTTACGTGACACAGGCTGCATCATCGTGAAAGATGGCGATCGGCGGATTGCCCGTAATTTTGGCTTCAATGGTTGGGGAAACCGGTTCGACTATCCCGGCGATAAAAGCATTGGGCATGAATTGGCGGCAGATTTTGGTTTTGAAATTGCACAGGCGGACTGGATATTTGAGGGCGGATCGATTGACGTCGACGGTGAAGGTCTGGCCGCGACAACCGTCGATTGCCTGTTAAACCCGAACCGCAACCCGGCACTTGATAAAGCCGCGATTGAAGAGCGGCTGCGCGCTGACTTGGGGATTGAACGGTTACTTTGGCTCGGGGACGGCCTCGCCAACGACCATACCGACGGCCATATTGATAATCTGGCGCGCTTTGTTGGCCCGAACCATATTCTGGTTCCAAGCAGCGCTGGACCCGATGATCCAAACCGCGCTGTCTTTGAAGATGCCCGCGCGCGCGCAGAAGCGTTCGGATGCAAAGTGACGCTGATGCCCTCGGTTGGCCGTTTTGAACAAGACGGGGAAATCGTGCCGGCAAGTTATATGAATTTCTACATCGGCAACCGCGCTGTCGTCGTGCCGATTTATGGCAGCGCGAACGATGACGCCGCGATTGAAGTGTTGGCAAATATCTACCCCGAACGCGACGTTATCGGTGTCATGGCGGATGCTGTATTGACCGGCGGCGGAAGCTTTCACTGTTCAAGCCAACACGTGCCCGTTTGACTATATTGGATCTCG
The DNA here is from genome assembly GCA_937898535.1 of uncultured Sphingomonadales bacterium. GTDB lineage: Bacteria > Pseudomonadota > Alphaproteobacteria > Sphingomonadales > Sphingomonadaceae > Sphingorhabdus_B. The sequence goes on from CALDKP010000033.1 coordinate 3,291, forward strand.
ACGCGAAACATTGCATAATCCAAGAATAACCAACCAAGAGGACAACCCCTATGAAAAAGACTTTTCTAATTGCCCTCGCCGCCACCGCGCTTGCAGCCCCAGCCTATGCTGACGACCACGGCATGAGCAAAGCCGAGCATGACAAAATGCATAAGGAACATAGCGCGCGGCTTGCAAAAATCCTCGCCGACCCGGCGCGCGGTGCAGATGCCAAGCGCGATCAATATCGCCACCCGGCCGAAACCTTCGAATTCTTCCGTTTGCACCCTGACCACGTCATTGGCGAATATGCCCCGGGTGGCGCATGGGTTTCGCGTATCCTTGGTCGTTATGTGAACGAAAAAGGCAAATATACCGGCCTGTATTTCGGCACAAAAAGCCATTTCAGCGATCAACAGAAAGCCGGCATCGCGGCGAACATTGCAAAGTTTCCTGCCGATGTCGCGGCAGTATCCGGACGTCCGGCGACAGATTTCAACGCCTTTTCACTCAGCGAAATTCCAGACGGAGCAAAAGGGTCTTTTGACCGTATCCTTGTAATGCGCATGCTGCACAATATGATGAACTGGAACATCGCAGATTCCGAGATCAAGGCGATGCGCGACCTGTTGAAGGACGATGGCTTGTTGGGCATCGAACAGCATCGCGCCAAGGCGGATGCGCCGTTCAGCTATACCGACGGTACCAAGGGCTATATGCGTGAGGCCGACATCATCAAGTTCATGGAAGTGAACGGATTTGAATTGGTCGCTAAAAGCGAAATCAACGCCAATCCAAAGGACAGTGCAAATTGGCCCGATGGTGTTTGGACGCTTCCGCCAGCGTTGCGTTTGAAAGACGTCGACCGCGCAAAGTACGAAGCCATCGGTGAAACCGACCGCATGACATTGCTGTTCAAAAAACGGCCCTAATTGTTGGATCAGTGTTGCCCTGCCAGCCGATGCCCCTCCTAATGCGGTAGATTTTGCGGTTGGGCATCGCCTGTGGGGCATGCTGGTCGCTGGCATAGCGACGACAATATTATTGCATCTGGTAACAATCGTGATTGCAGCGCGTTTCGGCGTCCGGCTATAGACGCGGCATGATCCGAAATATCACCGTTGCCGCGTTGCAACTGCCCCTGTCGGCAAGCGAAGCCGAAAATATCGATGCTGTATGTGACCTCGTGTCACAGGCCGCAGAGCAAGGCGCAGAAATCATTCTGCCGCCGGAACTGTTTTCAGGCCCCTATTTCTGCAAAACGCAGGAAGAAGAACATTTCGCGCTCGCGCGGCCAACGCTTGAGCATCCTTCAGTTGTCGCAATGGCGAAACTTGCCAAGCAACTTGGCGTTGCCATTCCCACAAGCTTTTTCGAACGTGATGGCGCGCATTTCTACAACAGCGTCGCGATGATTGGTCCCGATGGCGAAATTATCGGCATCTATCGCAAAAGCCATATTCCCGACGGCCCCGGCTATCAGGAGAAATATTATTTCCGCCCTGGGAATACCGGGTTCAAAGTTTGGGAAGTTTTTGGCACGCAAATCGGCGTCGGCATCTGCTGGGACCAATGGTATCCCGAATGCGCACGGGCCATGGCATTGATGGGTGCAGAGCTGCTTTTCTATCCCACCGCCATTGGCGCAGAGCCACAGGATGCCACGTTGGATACACGGCACATGTGGCGCCGGGCAATGGTGGGCCATGCGGTATCAAACTGCATGCCCGTCATCGCCGCAAACCGCATCGGCGCGGAAAACGACCATGGCGGTCTGGCACAAAAATTCTATGGCACCAGCTTCATCGCGAACGAATGGGGCGATGTCGTCTGCGATCTAGATGATGCTGAAACCGGCATATTAGTTGCAACATTCGATCTGGACCAAGCCCGCGCGCACCGCGCAAGCATGGGCTTCTTCCGCGATCGGCGCCCGCAATTGTACAGCCGGCTTGCAGAGGATATCTAAGCTGTCACATCTCTACCTCATCGGCATTGGCTCTAATCAGCCACATGCAATCATTGGCGCGCCAAACAAGATCATCGTGCAAGCGGTCGCCGCGTTGGAAATGGACGATATCGACGTCTTTGCACATTCGGCGACGATCCAATCCAGTCCCATGGGGCCCTCCTCACGCCAGTTTGCAAATGCGGCGGCGGTTGTGTCCACCGATCTTGAACCCCCTGCCCTGCTGGCGCGCCTGCAAGAGATTGAGCACCACTTCGGTCGCGTCCGGCGCGGCCAAAGCTGGCGCGCGCGGGTGCTCGATCTGGATATCCTATTGTGGTCCGGCGGCGCGTGGGCGGACAGCAATCCACCCTTGGCCATTCCGCATCCCGGCCTGCGTTCGCGGGGATTTGTCCTGACCCCTGCAGCCATGATTGCCCCCGATTGGCGTGAGCCGCTGACGGGCCTGACCATACGACAGCTACAATCGCGATTTAACCGACCAAAGGCGCTTGACCGCACAAGTTCCCGCCATTAGGGGGAGCGCTCTCGCACGGACCAATTCGCGGTCCGCTAGGGGGCCCTTAGCTCAGTCGGTAGAGCAACTGACTTTTAATCAGTAGGTCGCTGGTT
>CALDKP010000034.1 GCA_937898535.1 uncultured Sphingomonadales bacterium
ATCACTAATGCCCCAATCATCGGCCAATAGGATGACGATATTGGGAGCTTTTGCGGGCGCGGACTGTGCGCCAAGCGTGGCCGGGCTGAGCAACGCCAGCGCCGTCAATAGGGTTGCCGGTCCTTTCAGCTTCATTGGTTCAGCAAAGCTCCATGGCAACCCGTCTGCGCGAGCAGCGGGTCAATGCGCGCCCGCGCATTTGCATCCAACGCGGCATAACGCGCGCGCAAATCTGCAAGGCACTTTACCTGATATTTGAAAACACCCTGTGTGTAGGGCAGGCCCATCGCGGTGATGTGGAAGCTATCTTCGCCTGCCTCAATCGCCGCAGCGTTGGCGAGGAGGAAGGGCATGTAGATGTCGCCCACCTGTTGCAACCAAGCGGTGATAATAGGTGCAAATGGCGCATCCGCCTGATCCCATTCGCCCGTTATTCCCGACATATCATCAATATGGAGCAGCCAGCGGAAGCTGTAAGGAAAATCTTTGCGCATCATTGCCTGCGCCGTGGGATCAACGCCAAGCTGGGACAATTGGCCGTACATCCCGAACTCCGCCATGCTCGGGCGTGTACCGAACAGGCAATGCTGGTCCACCACATGCGCCTCCAGCGCACCCAGAATTGCGCGGGTTGACGCCTCAATCAACGGGAAGTTTTCAGCCGCGCAGCCGACAATCGCCATGCGACCCACTTGGCGCGCGCGGAACTGTTCGGCATAGCCCTGACTGGTCGCCAGACCGCCGCCCTTCATGGCGTCAAAAGCGAGCCAGCGGCTCATCTGGATCTGGTCGACCTCCTCCAGCCAGCGATAACCGAACATCGCCTTTGTTACCCACTCATCGGCGAAATCCTCAATCAGATGCGCGATAAAGGCGTGTGCCGGATCGGGCGGGATGACCGAACGCTCCGAATGCCGCGCCTCCAGATCATAGATCAGCGGCGTCGAATCATTGTGAAATGTCCCATCGGGATATTCCATCACGGGAATGACAGGGGCCTTTACCTTGCTCAATGCATCGCGCGAATCTGCGCCGTGTACCCACAGATGTGGGATGCGCCGATAGCGCATAAGCGCGCGCATCTTCATCGAATAGGGCGATCCGAGTGCACCGTTGATCGTATACATGGCAGTTGTTCCTTCCGTCATGGCAGGTAGTCGTCTGTAATGTGCTCTATTGACATTATCAATGCCAATATATTGGCGAAGAAGCCCGTTGCTGAAGACAAGAACGCCTCCCTTCGCTGCTTCGACGGGCGCATTATGAAGCCCACAGCACGGCGCGGCGTTGTTGTCGCCGATGGCACCTTGGTGCATGCCAGCGAACAGGAAAATCCGACTCGCTCTGGGCTGCACGTGCTGCTGGGCTGGGCCTTTTCGGCGTCATGGTTCGCTTCCATCTGACGTTGCACCGCCGTCCCAAATCTGTAGCCTTCTGTCGAGTTTCAATTGGTCTTCAACAGCAAGACGACCGGTATCTTCTCCCACGATATTGAAGTGTTGGCTCCCGTCCCGACCGACAGCTGGCGCGAGGCGCGGTTGCATTCATCAACGATAGCCAATTGCGGCCCAAGGCCAGTCTGAACCGGCCCCGCCAAGCCCATTTTGCGCCTAACCGAGAACGACGCCCGTGCCTTGTTGGTGCATTGCGCACAGGAAATGGCGCATCTGGCAGCGTTTCTGCCTGAGCTGTCCAGTACATTCAAAGGCGAGAGATAAGCTTGGGCTACGCCATAACTTAACAAGCTTTCGACCCAACATCGGCCAGCTTCACGCGCCGATTGGAGTGCGCGCCTCATACCACCGCCGGGTTGTTCGCGTTCGCGCAATAGCATCAGAAGCGTCGAAACAAAGGCGATTACATTTCATGCCGTAAACATCGCGAGCATGCCTTTATAGCGTCGCGCTATTCTGATCTGTTGCGAAATGCAAAGCGGAGAAGTTGGTACCAAAGTGGCCTTGGGTAACGCATCATCCGCGTAAATTGGTGGCGTGTTTGCCGTGTTGGGACAACGGCGGTTCGATAGTAAATACGTATTATTGCCGCCATCATGCAGCCTCCCGTTTTTCTGAAATTGCATTTGCATATGTCTGAAACAGATCATGGAAATGATCATCGAGCGTTCGCGCCGTCGCGGCTGCACGATTGGTAGCCAACCGAAGCTGATGTTGATCGCGATCCAAAAGGCGTTCAACTGCCAGAGCGGCGTCATGGGCGTTACCTGGCGTATATGTTTCGCTAAATTCGGGGTAGGCAATGTCTGC
>CALDKP010000035.1 GCA_937898535.1 uncultured Sphingomonadales bacterium
AGACACTCTTTCCCTACACGACGCTCTTCCGATCTCGAATTTCAGCGCGCTGTGCTCGATAGCTTGCGGCAACCGCTGGAAACCCGCGAAGTCAGCATTGCGCGCGCCAACAGCCATGTGACATTCCCCGCCAATGTGCAGTTGGTTGCTGCCATGAACCCTTGCCGGTGCGGGCATTTGGGCGATGCCGCTTTGGCCTGTAGCCGCGCACCGCGTTGCGCCGCCGATTATCAGGCAAAGATATCGGGACCGTTGCTGGATCGCATCGATCTGCATGTTGAGGTGCAGGCGGTGAGCGCCGCAGACCTCGTCTTGCCGCCGCCGGGCGAAGGGTCGGCGGAGGTTGCGGCGCGCGTTGATGCCGCGCGCCATGTGCAAAGCGCGCGTCTGGCAGGGACTGGCCTGCGCACCAATGCGGATTTGGACGGTGATGCGCTGGCGGCCTTTGCCAGCCCCGACGCCGCTGGCCAGAAATTGCTGGCACAAGCGGCAGAGGCAATGCGGTTATCCGCGCGCGGCTATACGCGCATCTTGCGGGTCGCCCGAACGATTGCCGATCTTGCAGGGTCGAACGATGTTGGGCGCATCCATATCGCAGAGGCGCTGAGTTATCGTAGGCAAGCGCCGCGCAATTGAGCTCTGATTAAGCAGGGGGCAGATATCTGCGCGGGCACGTCGCGGTTGCGGACGCCGAGAAAAAAGATGGTGCGGATGGCGGGACTCGAACCCGCACGCCCAAAAGGACAACAGATTTTAAGTCTGTAGCGTCTACCATTCCGCCACATCCGCATGACATTGCGCAGACAGCATTACGTCCGCACGGTCAAGAGGCTTTGCAGCCCAGGCTTATTTGTTAAGCCGCTCCCGCACTTCCTTGCCGGGTTTGAAATAAGGTACGCGCTTGGAAGGAACGTCAACCGCGGCGCCGGTGCGCGGGTTGCGGCCCTGACGCGGGCTGCGGTCGCGCGTTGAAAACGCACCAAAGCCACGCAGTTCGACACGTCCACCGTCGGCAAGACGTTGGATGATCTGGTCGAAAAACAAATCCAAAATCTTCTCGACTTCTTCCGTTTTCAATTCGGGATTTTCAGCTTCCAGCTTTTTGATCAATTCTGAACGGATCATTTTATGTCCTTCACATCGGGCTCGCTGAAGTTGCAAGGCAGCTTCTCAAGCGTCTGACGATCGTAATGGTTCCAAAGTGCCAGAAATTTACCGTTATTACAACGGGGTTACCGATGTTGTTTGTCGAGAATATTAAAAAACCCGCCCTTTGTGAAAAGGGCGGGTTTTTGTTCCGATCAATCGGAGAACTGGATTAGCCGAAGCTTATTTCTTCACGCCCTTAAGCGCTTCACCCAAGATGTCGCCAAGCGATGCGCCGGAGTCCGACGAACCATATTGCTCAACAGCTTGCTTCTCTTCAGCGAGTTGAAGCGCCTTGACGGAGAAGTTTGGCTTCTTCGAACGGTCGAAGCCAGTAATCATTGCGTCGAACTTTTGGCCAACCTGGAAACGGTCTGGACGTTGCTCGTCACGGTCACGGCCAAGGTCGGCACGCTTGATGAAGCCAGTTGCGCCATCTTCACCGGCCTGCACTTCAAGTCCGCCATCGCGTACTTCAAGAACAGTCACAGTGGTGGTCGCACCCTTCTTCAGGCCGCTTGCCGAAGCAGCGCCGGCTGCCGATGGGGCACCCTTTTCAAGCTGCTTGATGCCAAGCGAAATGCGCTCTTTCTCGGCGTCGATGTCGAGGACGATTGCCTTGACGGTTTCGCCCTTGCGGTGAAGATGCAATGCTTCTTCGCCAGTGATGCCCCATGCGATGTCGGACATGTGGACCATGCCGTCAACGTCGCCGTCGAGGCCGATGAACAGACCGAATTCGGTCGCGTTCTTGACTTCGCCTTCAACGGTCGAACCAACTGGGAACTTGTCAGCGAACGATGCCCATGGATTGTCGTGCGCTTGCTTGAGACCAAGCGAAATGCGGCGCTTTTCCATGTCGATGTCGAGAACAACAACGTCGACTTCTTGGCTTGTCGAAACGATCTTGCCAGGGTGCACGTTCTTCTTTGTCCATGACATTTCCGAAACGTGGACCAAGCCTTCGATACCGGCTTCGAGTTCGATGAACGCACCGTACTCGGTGATGTTCGTGACCGCACCCTTGAGCTTTGTGCCCACTGGATATTTTGCAACTGCGGCATCCCAAGGATCGCTTTCCAGCTGCTTCATGCCAAGGCTGATGCGCTGTGTGTCCTTGTTGATACGAACGATCTGAACCTTAACGGTGTCACCAATGTTGATGATTTCGCTTGGGTGGTTGATGCGCTTGTAGCTGATGTCGGTGACGTGCAGCAGGCCATCGATGCCGCCCAAGTCAACGAACGCACCATAATCGGTGATGTTCTTGACGACGCCTTCGATGACCTGACCTTCAGCAAGGTTCTGGATCAGGCCCGAACGCTGTTCAGCGCGCGTTTCTTCGAGGATGGCGCGGCGCGACACGACGATGTTGCCACGGCGGCGGTCCATCTTGAGGATCTGGAACGGCTGCGACTGATGCATCAGCGGGCCGATGTCGCGCACCGGGCGGACGTCGACCTGGGAGCCCGGCAGGAACGCCACGGCGCCGTCGAGATCGACGGTGAAACCGCCCTTGACCCGGCCGAAGATCACGCCGTCAACGCGCTTGCCTTCGCCGAACTCGTTCTCAAGCTTGTCCCAAGCGGCTTCGCGGCGAGCGCGGTCGCGGCTGAGCATCGCTTCGCCTTCGGAATTCTCGACGCGGTCGACATAGACTTCGACTTCATCGCCGACAGAAAGCCCGTGCGGCTGGCCCGGCATGGCGAATTCGCGCAGGGCCACGCGGCCTTCGCTCTTCAGGCCCACGTCGATCACGGCCTTGTCGCCTTCGATCGCGGTAATGGTGCCCTTGACCACGCGGCCTTCAAATCCGCCATCAGCGGCGCCGCCCAGGGTCTCGTCGAGCATGGCCGCGAAATCGTCGCGGGTCGGGTTGGCAGAAGATGCCATAGGTTTGAGTTTCCTCGTCAACAATGTTTCCGG
>CALDKP010000036.1 GCA_937898535.1 uncultured Sphingomonadales bacterium
ACCTATACCGACAGCCTGCAACAGCAGATTGATCCCAAAACCGGCCGTGTGCACACAAGCTATAGTCTGGTTGGCGCGCAAACCGGGCGGCTTTCATCGACCGATCCCAACTTGCAAAATATTCCCATTCGTACCGAAACCGGTCGTCAAATCCGGGACGCTTTTGTGGCCGAACCGGACAATGTGATCCTGTCTGCCGACTATAGCCAGATCGAGCTCCGCCTTGCGGCGCATTTCGCAGATGTAGAGCCCTTGCGCGATGCCTTTGAAAAGGGCGAAGACATCCATGCGCGCACCGCATTGGAACTGTTCGGCGAAGTAAACCGCGACACGCGTGGCCGCGCCAAGACCATCAACTTTTCCATTCTATATGGCATTTCCCGATGGGGTCTTTCAAAGCGTTTGGAATCCACCCCTGAAGAAGCGCAGGCGCTTATCGACGCATACTTCCAACGTTTCCCCGGCATTTCGAATTATATTCAGGAGACAATGGCCACGGTCCGCGAATGCGGGCACTCGACGACATTGTTCGGACGGAAAACATGGTTTCCGCGTATCACGTCGCCCAATCAGGCAGAGCGGCAGGGCAGTGAACGCGCTGCGATCAATGCGCCGATTCAGGGGACAAGCGCTGACATAATCAAACGCGCGATGGTGCAAATGGGGCCAGCTTTAAAAGCGGCTGGCTTAGGCCATGTGAAGATGTTGCTGCAGGTGCATGACGAACTCGTATTTGAACTGCCCGAGGCGGATGTCGCCGCGGCAAGCGACGTCATCCGCGCGATTATGGCAGGGGCGGCCGAACCTTTGGTGAAGCTCACCGTCCCGCTCGGTATCGAAATCGGGACGGGCCCAAGCTGGGGCGCGGCGCACTAAGGCACCGCGGCCCTGTTCCTTCAGCTTTTGTCGTCTTCCTCTTGCTCAAAGGTAACGGCAACGTCGGCATTGGCCGATAAGCGGACGGTTTTTTCATCAACCATGGCGACCAGTCCGCCATCAATATAATGATGGTGCCCTTTATGGCTGCCCTGGCCTGAGTCTTTCTTGGTTAGCTTGATGCGGTTGCCATCAATGCCGTCGACGGTGCCAACATGGACGCCATCGGCCCCGATAACTTCGGCATGTTCTTTGATCTGCGATAGGTCGGCCATGCTTAATTCCTTTTTATTGAGCCAAGCTAACGCGCGAAAACAGTTTCGGGTTCCAATCGCATTTATCCTCGAGAGCCTAAATGCGAGCGCACCACAATCGCTGTCGCAAATCTTTCTTATATTCATACCTGATCTGTCTCACGCGCATCGCAATAGTGACGCCGGCACCCTGCATAGCGCCAAGCATCCTTTCCCACTGGAGTTTTCCGACATGCGTCGTCGTTATTTTGCCATTGCCACCTCTTTCCTATTGGCTACCACAGCTATGCCAGCTTATGCCCAAACCGCAGAGACCAAAGATCAAGGCTTTGAAGGTGAAATCATCGTTACTGCGCAGAAACGCGAAGAACGTCTGGTTGATGTTCCTGTAACGCTAAGCGCTGTAAGTGGCGCACGTATGCAGGAGCTTGGCGTGAGCGATCTCGACGAGCTCGCCAACTACATCCCTGGCCTGAACATTCAAGAGCAGAGCGCAAACAACCCAGGTGTCGTTATTCGCGGTATTACCTCGGATTCCGGCTCGGCGCAGCAAGCTGCTCGCGTCACACTTTACTATAACGGTGTCGATATCTCGCGGTCACGCGGTTCGTATCAGGATATTTATGACATTGAACGCATCGAGGTTATCAAAGGACCACAAGCGACTTTGTTCGGAACGGCATCCGCTGTTGGTGCAATCAGCATCATCTCAGCACGGCCAGAGGCTGGTTTTTCCGGAGCACTGACCGCCGGCGCAGGTAATTTCAATCAGCGTCAGCTGGGTGGTTTTGTTAACGCGGGCTCGGACACTCTTGCTGGACGCGTTGCGTTCGCATTCAAAAAGCGTGACGGTTATGTCAACAACCTTGCGCCTAACCAAGATGATTTGAATGGCCAAAATCAGTTAGGTGTCCGCGGTTCGCTGCGTTTTACGCCTACCGACGCACTGACTGCTGATTTCATTGTGACCTATGATCGGCAGCGCAACCCCGGCACTGCATTTGTATCGCGTGCGCTGCCAACGGCCTCCGGCCCGGGCAATCCGTTCGGCGACGCATATCTTGGCGGTTCGCCCCGTTCCCTGCAGGATTTGTACAAAGACAAACTCGGCCTCACACGCGATGTGTATGATGCAAACTTTACGGTAAACTATGATTTTGCAGATAACTGGGCGCTCACGATGGTCAACGGCTATCGCAGTTTTGACTCGATTGAAGTATTCGATGCTGATGGCTCAGCTGCGCCATATCTGGAATTTACGGAATTCGCCAAGGGCGATCAATTCAACCATGAAACCCGCTTTGCCTATACAGACGACAAATTTCGCGGATCGTTCGGGTTCAATTTCTTCCACGAAAACAGCATCCAGAATGTCCCATTCTCTGGCGATGAGCGGGTCTTTCTCGCTTGTTTGACTAGCACGGCCGCAACTCGTGCAAATTGCGTGGCGCCCAACGGCACTGTCCCTGCGCTAGCGTTGACGCCAGTTCCATACAGCTCTGTTTTTGAAAATCAGGGCCGCAACGACAGCTATTCGATGTTCGCAGATGGCACATGGATCCCAACGCCCAGCCTCGAGCTGACCGCTGGCGCGCGCGTCCTAATCGAAAAGCGTCGGTCTGGATTTTTTGCCCGCGTGCCGCGCTCCGCACTAACTGGCGGCGCTTCGTTGGTCCCGGGACAAGTTGACACCGCAGGTCAGACGTTCCGCACTGAGGATAGTTTTCAGGCAGTGCTTCCGCGCTTTAACTTGCTGTATCGTTTCTCGGATAACTTCAACGGCTATGCAACGGTGTCGAAGGGCCGTCGCTCTGCTACGGTTCAACTTGGTGCGCGCGCGACCACAGCCGGACCCGTTGCAAACTTCACCCCTGTTCTTGCAGAGAATATCTGGAACTATGAAGTAGATCGGAAGAGCGTCGTGTAGGGAAAGAGTGTCTTC
>CALDKP010000037.1 GCA_937898535.1 uncultured Sphingomonadales bacterium
GGATCATCCGCCTGGTCGAAGAGGCCGAGGAGGCGCGCGCGCCGACGGAACGCTTCATCGACCGCTTCAGCCGCTGGTACATGCCCGCCATCGTAGCCGTCGCGGCGCTGGTCGTGCTGGTGCCGCCGCTGGCCTTTGGCGGCGAGGCCTCGCCGGTGGACATGCTCAGCGAGCGCGAGTTCGCGGTCTTCATCCAGCTCGCGCGCGGCCTGAGCGTGGCCCGCATCGCCGACAACCTCAAGCTCTCGACCAGCACCGTCGGCACCATCGAGACTCGGGCCACGAACCAGGCCTGATCGATGAACTCTTGCCGCTGGAAAGGGCGGGAGAAGACTGCCCTCAAGGTTTGGGCGGACATCTGAAAGAAGCCACCGACCGCTCGTAATGGCACCTCGACGAGGTCTACGTGAAGATCAACGGCCAGATGCACTACCTGTGGCGCGCAGTGGATCACGAAGGCGAAGTGCTGGAAAGCTACGTCTGTTGATTTGCACTGAGAGTTGACCCGGGAGAGGCATAAATTTCCACTGAGAAGTGACCCGGGTAGGCATACAATTTTCATTGAGATTTGACCCATGTGACCCTCCCCCGAGTGAAGAGCGAGGGGGCCTAAGGAGTGATCGACATGGGACTATTGAACGTTATTCGGAATCTGCGCCTGCGACAGGGTTTACCGATCCGTGAGATCGAACGCCGCACTGGTTTGTCGCGCAATACGATCAAGAAGTATCTGAAGGCTGGCACGATCGAGCCCAAGTTTACGACGCCTGAGCGGCCGAGCAAGCTTGATCCGTTTGCCGAGAAGCTGGCGGGCTGGTTGAAGACCAATGCCGGGAGGCCACGCAAAGAGCGGCAGACGCTGAAGAAGATGCATGCCGATCTTGCCGCTCTTGGCTTTACCGGCTCCTACAACCGTGTGGCGGCCTTTGCGCGCTTCTGGCACGAGCAGCGCCTTGTGAGCCAGCAGACCACCGGCCGCGGCACCTTCGTTCCCCTGGCCTTCGGTCCGGGTGAGGCCTTCCAGTTCGACTGGAGCGAGGACTGGGCGATCATTGCGGGCAAGCAGACCAAGCTGCAGGTTGCGCATACCAAGTTGTCACACAGCCGGGCCTTCACCGTTCGGGCATACATGCTCCAGACCCACGAGATGCTGTTCGATGCGCTGACCCAAGCCTTTACCGATGCGGGCGTTGATTTGAATAAGCCCATGATCACAACCTGTGGCTCCGGCATGACCGCAGCTGTTGTTCTGTTCGGCGCACGCCTCACCGGCAAATCCGACGTTGCCTTATATGATGGTAGCTGGTCCGAATGGGGCTTGGACAAAGATACCCCCAAGGCGCAGGGTGCGGCTTGAGTTCCAAAAAGCCTCAAAAGCCAGCCACCAAAACAGTCACTGCAGGGCGCAAGGCTTCGCTCACGGGTCCCGTCGTGAACGTACCTGTTTGGCGCGCCAGCACACATTTATATGAAAATGTGGCTGAATTGGAGGCTGGCAAAGGGCGCAACGAAGATGGCCGCTTTTTCTACGGCCGTCGTGGTTCGCCGACGCAATGGTCCCTCGCCGACGCGCTGACCGAGATGGAGCCAGGCGCGCACGGGACCATGCTGTATCCGTCCGGTGTTGCCGCGATTGCCTGTGCCCTGCTGTCGGTGCTCAAGGCGGGCGACGTCTTGCTAATGACCGACAATGTTTATGACCCGAGTCGGTCTTTGGCCGACGGGTTTCTGAAGCGTTTCGGGGTCGAAACCCGGTATTTTGACCCACGCACCACCGATTATGACGCGCTATTCTGTGATCGCACGCGGGCCATATTGCTCGAATCACCCGGCAGCCTGACATTTGAAATGCAGGACATTCCTGCAATCTGCGCCGCTGCAAAAAAACGCAATGTCGTCACCCTTCTCGATAACACATGGGCCACATCCTATTTCCATACCGCGCTCGACAAGGGCATCGATATGGCGATCTTGTCGTGCACCAAATATATTGTGGGCCATAGCGATGTGATGATGGGCAGTGTCACCACGCACGATAAATTATGGACGAAATTGCGCCACACCGCGCAGCAACTTGGCCAGACCGTTTCGCCCGACGATGCCTATCTGGCAAGCCGTGGTCTGCGGACATTGTCGGTGCGGATGAAGGCGCATGAGGCTTCGGCATTACATATTGCGCAATGGCTGCAGACGCAGGCGGATGTCGCGGCCGTTTTCCACCCTGCTTTGCCCGATTGCCCCGGACATGACATTTGGAAACGCGACTTTACCGGATCGTCAGGATTGTTTTCATTCATTCACACCGGTGACGCGGCAACAGCAGCCGACTTTGTCGACGCGCTGCAACTGTTCGGCATTGGCTATAGCTGGGGCGGGTTTGAAAGCCTTGCCCTGCCCGTGCAACCCGAAAAATACCGGTCAGTCGTGGCGTGGGATAAGCCCGGCACGCTTATCCGCCTGCAAATCGGGCTTGAGGACACAGATGATCTTATCGCCGACCTTGGCCAAGCCTTTGAAGTGGCCCGCACCCAACGATAAATATTAACGTGTCGGCTGCGGCACTTCGCCCGAATAATCGTAAAAGCCACGCTTCGTTTTGCGTCCGAACCAGCCGGCCTCAACATATTTTTGTAGCAATGGCGCTGGCCGGAATTTCGGATCGCCTGTCGATTGAAACAGCACATTTGTGATTTCAAGGCAGGTGTCGAGGCCAATGAAATCAGCCAGTGTTAGTGGCCCCATTGGGTGGTTAAGGCCCAATTGGCACGCCGTGTCGATATCGCGCATAGTGGCAACGCCTTCACCCAGCGCGAAACATGCTTCGTTGATCATCGGCATCAGCACGCGATTAACGATGAAGCCGGGGGCATCATTTGCAAACACCAATTGCTTGCCCAATGCTTCGCCATATTGGCGAACGACGTCGACAGTGGCATCGGTCGTCGCCAATCCGCGGATGACCTCGATCAGGCCCATCACGGGAACGGGGTTGAAGAAATGCACGCCGATGAAACGCTGCGGGTCGGGTGACGATTGCGCCAACCGGGTGATGGGGATGGATGACGTGTTGGACGCCAACACAGCCTGATCGCCCATGACCGCGCCCACCGATTCAAATATCTTGCGCTTGATGTCTTCCCGCTCGGTCGCGGCTTCGATGATCAGCCCGGCATCGGCCATCGGTTCATAGCTCGCAACCGGTTCTATGCGTGACAACAGCGTCTCTGCATCGCCCGCCGACATTTTTTCTTTGGCGACCAGACGGCTGAGTGCCTTGGCGATGCCGGCCTTGCCTTCTTCGGCCTTTGCCAGATCAAGGTCGGACAAATAGACATGATAGCCAGCGCCAGCACTGACCTGTGCGATGCCCGCACCCATTTGACCTGCTCCGATAACGCCGACTGCACGCATTTGCCGCTCCCTGTAAAACCAATCAGTGGCTCCTAGCGAATGATGGGTCACAGGGCTAGCTTACTCCCACGAAAAAGGCGTTGGCGCGCGTCGCTGTGCTGTTTTCGCAGGGGCGGCAGTTTGTCGGGCCGTCACTTTGCCACAAGCCGGGGCTGGCAATTGAACGCAAATCCGCTTAAGCGCGGCGGCAATGCGCATCTTTTCGGCAGGAAATTAGAACCTATGTCCATTCCCTCTCGTATCGCCCCGCTTAAGGTGGGTCTGGCTGGTCTTGGGACCGTAGGAACGGGCGTCATCCGCCTTCTGCAAGAAAATAGCGCCTTGATCGCGCGCCGCGCGGGCCGCGAAATTCAGATTGTTGCCATCACCGCGCGCGACCGGACCAAGGACCGGGGTGTTGACCTGTCACGCTATCGCTGGGTCGACGACATGGGCGAACTGGCCACTGCAGATGATGTCGATGTCGTCGTTGAACTTGTCGGCGGGGCTGATGGCCCAGCGCTTACATTGGCGCGCGAAACGCTGACAAACGGACGTGCTTTGGTGACTGCTAATAAAGCCATGGTCGCCCATCACGGCGCTGAACTGGCGGCTCTGGCCGAAAGCAAGCAGGCCGCGCTCAAATTTGAAGCTGCCGTCGCCGGCGGTATTCCCGTGATTCAGGGTTTGCGCGACGGTGCCGCCGCCAACCGGATCGATCGCGTTTATGGCATATTGAACGGGACCTGTAATTTCATCTTGTCGACGATGGAGCGTGACGGCCTCGACTTTGCGCAGGTGCTTTCCGACGCACAGGCAAAAGGATTTGCCGAATCCGATCCTTCGTTCGATATTGACGGCATTGACGCTGCGCATAAGCTTTCGATTCTGGCCTCGCTTAGCTTTGGTTCTGTCATTGATTTTGGCGGCGTCGAAGCGCGCGGTGTTCGCAAAATACTTGCAGCCGACATCGCCCAAGCAAAGACGCTGGGCTATCGCATCCGCCTTATCGGGCTTGCAGAAATCGATGGCGACAATGGCGCTGCGAATATTTTCCAGCGTGTTGAACCATGCCTTGTCCCGCTCAGCCATCCGCTGGCGCATGTCATCGGCGCCACCAATGCAGTCGTGGCTGAAGGCAACTTCTCCGGACGGCTTTTATTCCAAGGCGCGGGCGCAGGGGACAAGCCAACGGCATCCGCGGTTGTTGCTGACCTTGTCGACATTGCGCGCAAGGAAACAGGCCCCGCATTCTCCATGCCGTCTGCTGAACTTGAAAAGCTGCCACGTGCAGCCTCGGCGCACCGGGTCAGCAAATCCTATTTGCGTATGGTGGTCGCTGACCGCGTCGGTGTGCTTGCGGAAATTACAGCGGCGATGCGCGATGCAGGGCTTTCGATTGAAAGCCTGATCCAGACCGAAGCAGGCGACGATGGAACGGCGTTAGTGGCGATGGTCACCCATGCTGGGCCCGAGCAAGCGATCAATGACACGCTTCAGGCACTCAAGCATTCCGACAGTCTGCTTGGCGAGCCAATGGTCATGCACATTTTGGGCGGATAAGCTTATTGGGGCAGCGGACC
>CALDKP010000038.1 GCA_937898535.1 uncultured Sphingomonadales bacterium
GCATGCTGGTATTCGGCTTCGCCATGGTGCTGATCATGGTGTGGAAGCCACGAGGGCTGATTGCGACCCGCGAGCCCTCTGCCCTGCTCACCGATTACCCCCGCGCCTCCGTTCCAATTGGGTCACGCACGGACCCGGCGGAGCCTCCGCTCGCGCGCGGGCATCATCCATGAGCGCCCCCGACGCGGCGCTGCGCGGCTTTCGCGGCTGGCTGCAACAGCGCTACGGCAGCGTTGATGGCTTGAACGAGGCCTGGGGCAATGTGTTCTGGTCGATGGAATATGACTATTTTGACCAGATCGATCTGCCGTTTTTCACGGTCTGCGAAACGAACCCCGCGCATCGCTTGGCCTATCGGCGCTTTGCGTCGGAACAGGTCGTTCGCTTTCATGACGTCATGATATCTGCGATTCGCCGCCACGCCGCGCCGCACCAGTGGGTGACGCACAATATCATTCCGCCGGCGACAACGGGCGTCGACAATGCAGCGCTGACCCGCGCGCTCGATTTTGTCAGCTATGACAATTATCCGCTCGGCTTTTCCGATCAGCTCATGGCCAAAGCATCGGCTGATGCATGGAAACCATTCATGCGCACCGGGCACCCTGATTTGGCGGCGCTCAATTTTGATTCGGTGCGCGGGCTATCCAAAGGCGCGTGGTGGGTCATGGAGCAGCAGCCCGGGCCCGTAAACTGGGCGCCGCATAATCCGCGTCCCGCGCCGGGCATGGTCCGCCATTGGACGCTTCAGGCATTCGCCCATGGCGCGGCCTGCGTGGCCTTTTTCCGCTGGCGGCAAGTGCCCTTTGCCCAAGAACAAATGCATGCCGGGCTCAGACGACCTGATGACATGCCTGCCGCGGCATGGACGGAAGTGGAACAGGCTGCATTGGACATGCAGCGGCTTGGCGACTTGTCGGTTGTTGCTGCGAAGTCTCCTGTCGCCATTATCATTGATCCGGTGTCCGGCTGGGTCGACGATATTGAACGGCAAGGTGCGGGCTATCGCTATGATGCGGTCGTCTTCCAATATTATCGTGCGTTGCGTGGCCTTGGCGTGGATGTCGACTTTGTGTCCGCTGGCGACGCGCAGCTGGCGGGATATCGACTGGTCGTTGTGCCGACCATGGCGGTGGTCGACGATGCCGCGTTCGATGCGTTGCACGCGAGCGATGGCATATTGCTGCTTGGGCCACGCGCGGGTGCGAAGACCGCGGAGTTCTCGATGAGCGAAGGCCTGCCGCCCGGGCGGCTGCGTGACTTTGTACCTGTCAAAGTCACTTCGGTCGAAACGCTGCGCGCGGATTGCGGTGGTAGCATTGCGTACAAAGGCGCGGCGTATGAAAGCGGCCGGTGGCGCGAGACGATTGAGGTTGGCGACACTGACGTCATTGCAACCTATGAAGATGGCGCACCAGCAGCCGTCCGCGCAGGTCGAAGCATCTATCTCGCGACGCTGACGGACGATGCCTTTCTGACTAACTTGTTTGTCGATTTATGTGCGGAGGCGGACGTGCAGATTACACCGCTGCCACCCACGTTGCGCTTGCGCCGACGCGGTGAACTGACTTTTGCGTTTAATCTGGATAGCGTCAGCGCGCGCGCCCCAGCACCGACAGGCGCAGAGTTTGTCATCGGTGGTTCGGACATCGAACCTTATGGCGTTGCTGTCTGGCGTTAGCGTTCTTTGGTCGCGCTGAATTTCACGTCAGGGTGCTTTTCCTGCTGATAACCAACATCCCATGACGAACGCGCCATAAACACGGGATGGCCATCGCGGTCCTTCGCCATGTTCCCGCCATTGAACGAGATGAATTGCGCAAGTGCCGTGTCCGAACCGATGAGCCAGCGCGCGGTGTCATAAGGCGCAGGCTCCAGAAACGCATCGACCTTATATTCCGCCTCAAGCCGCGAAATCAGAACGTCGAGCTGCAGTTGCCCGACAACACCAATCACCCAGTTTGAACCAATCTCCGGATAGAAGACTTGAATGACGCCCTCTTCGCTCAGGTCATCCAGCGCCTTGCGCAGCTGCTTGGTCTTCGTGGGGTCACGCAACACAACGCGGCGCAAAATTTCCGGCGCAAAGTTGGGCAGGCCGGTAAAGCGCACGTCATTGCGTTCGGACAAAGTATCGCCCACGCGCAAGGTGCCGTGGTTTGGAATGCCGATGATATCGCCGGGTTCCGCGCTGTCGGCAATCTCGCGATCTTGCGCGAAAAACAGGATGGGCGAATGAATCGCGACGGGCTTGCCAAGTCCTGAAGGCGTCAGCTTCATGCCGCGTTTGAAGGTACCTGAGCACAATCGCATGAACGCGATGCGGTCACGATGCTGTGGGTCCATATTGGCCTGCACCTTGAAAATGAAGCCAGTGACTTCTTTTTCGGACGGATCAATATCACCCTTTGAACTGGGTTGCGGGCGCGGTGGCGGCGCATATTTGGCGATGGCGGTGATGAGTTCGATCACGCCGAATTCTTTCAGCGCGGAGCCGAAATAGACGGGCGTTAGATCACCGTGCTGGAACGCGGTCAGATCGAACTCGGAATATCCCGCCTGCGCAAGCTCTGCCTCTTCGCGCAGCCGCGCGACGCCCGCGGGCGTGAGCACATCTTCAAGGCTCGTCGCATTCAGGCCGGCATGGTCACTGATTTTGCCTTCAAACGCCTTGCTGTCGCCCGATGGCTGGCTGAGGCGACCGCTGTTAAAGTCATAAAGGCCTTCAAACTCGCCGCCCATGCCCACTGGCCAGTTCATAGGGCACACATCAAGCGCCAGTGCATCGGCGACTTCATCGATTGTCTCAAATGCGGGGCGACCTTCACGATCCACCTTGTTGACGAAGGTGATGATCGGAACGCTGCGCAGGCGGCAGACTTCGAAAAGCTTGCGGGTTTGCGGTTCAATACCCTTTGCTGCGTCGATGACCATGATGGCAGAATCGACCGCCGTCAGCGTCCGATAGGTATCTTCGGAGAAATCCTCATGCCCCGGCGTATCGAGCAGATTGAAGACAATGCCGTCTTTTTGGAACGTCATCACCGATGACGTAACCGAAATTCCGCGCTGCTGTTCGATCTTCATCCAGTCGGAACGCGCACGGCGTGCCTGACCGCGCGCCTTTACTTCGCCGGCCAAGTGAATGGCGCCACCTTGAAGCAAAAGCTTTTCAGTCAGCGTTGTTTTACCCGCATCGGGGTGGGAGATAATGGCAAAGGTTCGGCGGTTGAGCGTCATACCGCGCGGCTTAGGGATGATTGATTATCGCTTCAACCCGTTTGTCAGAAGGTCGGCGGCGATAGTCGCCACTTCAGCTGCATCACGATCTTCACCAAGGACACCAAAACGCAGCCCCAAAAACACGTTCATGCCGACAATGGCCCACGCATGGACCTCCTCGACATCGTCCCGCACTTGCCCTTTGCTCGCCGCATCTTTCAAGCTGGCGAGGTAGCCGTTGACGGTATCTTCATAATGCGCGCGATAACTTGGCGGATCGACAAATTCAGCCTCGTCAATAATCCGGTACAGTTCCTTATGCTCGCGCACAAAATTCAAAAACTTGGCAAGTCCCTTACGCTCGCCTTCCAATCGGTCTGGCTCTGCGGCTATCACAGGCCCCACCGTGCGGCGTACCTGAGCCGACATGTCGCGGACCAGCGCGCGGAACAGCGAATCTTTGGAATCAAAATAGGTGTAGAAGCTGCCCAAGGCTACGCCGGCCCGCTGCGTAATCGATACGACGGAACTTTCGTGAAAACCCTTTTCACCAAATTCGGCGGCAGCCGCGTCCAACAACAGACGCAACGTTTTGCGGCCCCTTTCGGTGCGGGGTGTTTTTTCAGCCGGTGTCATTGTTGCTGATATGCCACGTTCGACCGACATTCGCTATACTTCCCAAAGCCATTAAGTTGAAACATGGTTCAACTTTCAGTATACGCATATTTGGAAATGGGTAAAGGCCCGCATTTCAATCAGGAGAGTGACAATGAAATCCCCCAAAATTTCGATGATCCGCGCAGCATTATTGGCCAGCATTGCCGTTTCCGGCTTAGCCGTGACCGCGCCTGTTATGGCGCAAGAGGAAGCCGCCAGCGCAGAAAATGGTGATGAAATTATCGTCACTGCGCGGCGCCGTGAAGAAAATCTGCTTGACGTGCCAATCGCCGTCAGCGCATTTTCGGGCGAAGCGCTTGAACTGCGTGGCGCGCTTGACCTGACCGACATTGGCAACATCACGCCGAACACCACGCTTGAAACATCGCGCGGCAGTAACTCGACGCTGTCGGCTTTTATTCGCGGTATCGGGCAACAGGATCCGGTGTCGGGTTTTGAACCCGGTGTCGGCATCTATTTGGACGATGTGTATTTGAACCGTCCGCAAGCTGCGGTCCTCGACATTTATGACGTAGAACGCATCGAAGTTCTGCGCGGACCGCAGGGCACACTGTACGGTCGCAACACCATCGGTGGCGCTGTGAAATATGTCACAAAGCGTTTGCCGCAAGAGTTCGCCTTGAGCGCACGGGCAACGGTCGGAACGTATGATCAGGCCGACGGCGTAGTGACTGTGTCCGCACCGATTGGCGACATCGTGCGCGTCGGCGGCAGCGTCGCGCGGCTTTCGCGCGGCGGTTTTGGCGACAACCTGACCACCGGCCTTGAAAATTATAACAAGGATGTGTGGGCAGCGCGCGGCACATTGGAACTTGGCGGATATGGCGCGCCGGTTTCGGTGCGTATCAGCGGCGATTATAGCCGCGACAAGAGCGACCCACGCGGCGGTCACCGTATCATTCCCGGATTGTTGTCGGGCGCGCCCGTGCTGGACAATGTCTATGACACACGCGGCGGCCTAGTTGACCCGCAACAGGATATCGAAGCTTATGGCCTCGCCATGAACATTTCGGTGGACCTGTCCGATAGCCTGACGCTGCGGTCCATTAGCGCATGGCGCAAAGATGACACGCTGACACCCATCGATTTTGACGCGCTGCCTGCGGCTGATGTCGACGTCCCCGGTGGCTATTTCAACGAACAGGTCAGCCAGGAAGTGCAGCTGCTTGTTGACGCCGGTCCGTTCAGCGGCATGGTCGGTGCATATTATCTGGATGCCACGGCAGATACGTTGTTCGATGTGCGCCTGTTCACGACGCTCAATGGATTGACGGCATTTACCAACGCTGCGGTCGATACCGAAACCTACGCCGTCTTCGGCGATTTTACCTACGATCTTTCCGAACAGCTCAGCCTGTCGGTTGGTGGCCGTTACACATGGGATAAGCGCACCGCGAATATCCTGCGCCAAAACTATCTCGGCGGCGGCTCACCGTTCTTCGGCGGGGCAGGCGTCGCCTTTGGCGCAGCCAGCACAAACTTCAGCGGACAGCGTGATTTCAAAAAGTTCACGCCCCGCGTATCGCTCAGCTTTAAGCCAACGCCAGAGGACAATATCTACGCCAGCTTCAGCCAAGGCTTTAAGGGCGGCGGTTTTGATCCGCGCGGCGTGGGTGCCAATGCGCCCGACCTCAACGGCAATGGTATCCGTGGCGAAAACGACGAAGTGGCTGCGTTTCTGAGCTTCCGTCCAGAAAGCGTCGACAGCTATGAAGTTGGCTATAAGGGCAATGCGTTCGACGGTGGCCTGACCTTCGCGCTCGCTGGCTTCTACGCCGATTATACTGACGTCCAAATCCCCGGTTCGGTCGCATGTATCGTCAGCGGTCTTCCATCATTCTGCGGCGTAACGTCCAACGCAGGCAAGGCCACATTCAAGGGCGTCGAACTTGAATTTAACGCACGGCTTGGTGAAAGCGTTGCCAATGATGGTGACCGTTTGAACCTGTTGGGTGCAGTGGGTTATATTGATGCGAAGTTCGACCAATATATTTCGAACATCGCTAGCGTCCCGACCGATGTTGCCGCCTTCCGCGATGTGCAGAACACACCTTCGTGGACCGCGAGCGCAACGCTTGCCTACATGACGCCAGTTGGTGCTGGGCGCTTGAATCTGGGAACAACCGTTTCGTACCGCAGCAGCACGACTCAGTTCGAAATTCCGAACCCCTATATCGATCAGTCCGGCTATGCCCTCGTCGACGCAAGCCTGGTGTATACCGCGCCCGACGATCGTTGGAGCATTGGCCTTTATGGTAAGAACCTGCTCGACAAGGAATATAAGACTTCGGGCTACAGCTTCATTGCTGGCAACGCGACGACTGGCGTGCCTATCCTTGGCGGAACCGGATTGCCCGTTGCGTCGCTGGGCCGCGAAGGCACGCTGACC
>CALDKP010000039.1 GCA_937898535.1 uncultured Sphingomonadales bacterium
CCGGCTGCCAGGTCTTCCTGAAGTTCGAGAACCTGCAGTTCACCGCCGCCTACAAGGAGCGCGGCGCGCTGAACAAGCTGCTGCTGCTCAGCGACGAGGAACGCGCGCGCGGCGTGATCGCCGCCAGCGCCGGCAACCATGCCCAGGGTCTGGCCTATCACGGCGCCCGTCTCGGCGTGCCGGTGACCATCGTCATGCCCAAGGGCACGCCGTTCGTGAAGGTCGAGCACACCCGCCAGCACCATGGGCTGATTGGCGACGATGCCCACCGTGCGGCCCTCGATGCGGCCAAATCCGATGATGACGTTGGCCGCGTGCGTTGGCTGAACCTCAAAGAAATCGCCCTCATCGACCGTTTTGCGGATCAGCTCATGCATATCATAAGGCTGGTTCGCGCTTGGCGGGATTAAGGTGTCGAGACTTGGTTCAATCCGGTCCCACGCGTCTTCGGTTGGCCGTTCAGGAACGCCGGTGCGGTTATTCTCTGGCAAATAGTCAAAGAAATCACGGACAGACAGCAGCGCCTCAATATCATTTTCGAACGCATTGTCGGCAACGCCCGACTTGGTCGTGTGCGAAACCGCGCCGCCAAGCTCTTCCTGCGTAACGACTTCATTGGTTACCGTCTTGACCACATCAGGGCCAGTGACGAACATATAGCTGCTGTCCTTCACCATGAAGATGAAGTCCGTAATCGCTGGCGAATATACCGCACCACCCGCGCATGGGCCCATGATGAGGCTGATTTGCGGAACGACACCGCTTGCGAGCGTATTGCGTTGAAACACCTCGGCATAGCCGCCAAGCGACGCGACGCCCTCTTGAATACGCGCGCCGCCGCTGTCGTTTAGGCCAATGACGGGCGCGCCGACCTTCATCGCATTGTCCAAGACCTTGCAGATTTTCATCGCATGCGCCTCGGATAGCGACCCGCCGAATACCGTGAAATCTTGACTGTAGACGTACACAAGGCGACCGTTGATGGTGCCGCTGCCAGTGACCACACCGTCCCCGGGGATCTTCTGTTCGGCCATGCCAAAGTCGGTGCAATTATGCGTCACATAGGCGTCGAGTTCTTCGAAGCTGCCTTCATCCAGCAGGATATCAAGCCGTTCGCGCGCCGTCAGGCGACCTTTGGCATGTTGCGCGTCAATGCGCTTTTGTCCGCCACCCAATTTGGACGCTGCGCGCCGCAATTCCAGTTCAGCGATATTAGCCGACATGGTTTTCCCCATAAGCAATTTTGTTGCGTGAAGCTTTGGCATCGTGTCGATGCAATTGCAAATTAATCGTGCGATTAAATCGATGAATATTCAGGCAATATTGAAAGCTGCCAAAAGCGAAAAAGGACGCTATAGGGCCACGTCATGGAAGACATTCATCCCATCAAAGTCGCTGCACTCTATCGCTTTGTGTCGTTCGATGCGCCGGAAGCGCTTCAGCCGCAGATCCTTGAACAGTGCACAGCGGGCGGCATCAAAGGCACCATATTGTTAGCGCATGAAGGAATCAACGGCACCGTCGCCGGAGAGCCCGCCGCTATTGACGCCCTCATGTCGTTTCTGCGCGCCATTCCGGGCTGCGCAGAATTGGACGTCAAATACTCGCATGCCAACGAAATGCCATTCTACCGAATGAAAGTGCGGTTGAAGAAGGAAATCGTAACGCTGGGCGTTGACGGTATCGACCCGAAACGTGAAGTCGGCACCTATGTGCAGCCAGAGGATTGGAATGCGTTGATCTCGGATCCGGACACTGTGCTGATTGATACCCGCAATGATTATGAGGTTGCGATTGGCACCTTTGAAGGCGCAGTCGATCCGCGGACCAAATCATTCAGCGAATTTCCGGAGTGGTTTCGCGCGCATCGCGATGAACTGGCTACCGGAAAAACCAAGTTCGCCATGTTTTGCACCGGCGGCATACGCTGCGAAAAATCGACTGCTTTCCTGAAAGCTGAAGGGATAGACGACGTCTATCACCTCGAGGGCGGGATATTGCGCTATTTGGAGAATATTCCAGAAGCCGAGAGCAAATGGCAGGGCGAATGTTTCGTCTTCGACGAACGCGTTTCCGTGAAGCATGGGCTCGAACTTGGCGAGATGGAGCTGTGTCACGCGTGCCGCCGGCCGATTTCGCAAGACGACAAAGCGTCAGCGCATTTCATCGAAGGCGTCGCCTGCCCGGCTTGCTATGCCGAACGCACCGACGAAGACCGCGCACGTTTTGCCGAGCGGCAGAAACAAATCGCGCTCG
>CALDKP010000040.1 GCA_937898535.1 uncultured Sphingomonadales bacterium
TGGTCAACTGCGCCGGCATCGCGCCGGCCATCAAGACCGTCGGCAAGGACGGTGCCCATCCGCTGGCGGCCTACACCAAGACCATCATGGTCAACCTGGTGGGCACGTTCAACATGATCCGCCTGGCGGCCGAGGCGATGGTGAGGAACGAGCCGGAGCCGACCGGCGAACGCGGCGTGCTGATCAGCACCGCGTCGGTGGCCGCCCATGCGGTCGCGCTCCAGATTGCGTCGCTCACCTTCATGGTGCCAATGGGGCTGGGGCAGGCGGCGACGGTGCGTGTCGGCCTTGCTTATGGCCGGCGCGACGCGGTTGCCATCACACGTGCCGGCTGGACCGCGTTTGTGCTGGGCACCGGATTTATGGCGGTCATGGCGCTGGGTATTTATCTATTTCCAGAGGCGCTGATTGGTATTTTCGTCACCCCCGTCGACGCCGCAACGCGCCAAGTGTTTGACCTTGCTGTCAGCTTCCTGCTGGTGGCGGCGATATTCCAGATTGTCGATGGCGCGCAGGTTGTCGGCGCGGGCATGTTGCGTGGACTGCATGATACCAAAGTCCCGATGTACTTTGCAGCGTTCGGATATTGGGTGGTCGGCATCGGTGTCGGCGCGTGGCTGGCATTTCGGGCGGGTTGGGATGGCGTCGGGGTGTGGACTGGTCTTGCGGCCGGACTTGCGCTTGTGTCGGTATTGATGCTCGTCCGCTGGTCGCTGCGCGCGCGGCTGGGACTGCTGCCTTCAGAAACTTAATATGCCGTCATATTGCGATAAAGGCGGCGCGCCTGCGACCTTCGCGCCGTTACGCAACAGGAATATGTGCCGGACAATCTCGGCTTGCTGCTCAAGCCCATATTGTTCGAGCTTCCATCCGGGTTTCAGGCTGTAATCATAACGACAGAACGGGTGCCGCCGCAGGGGCAGACATATACCTTTCTGGTATTGCCATACATGTACCAGCTCGTGAATGAAGTGGCCTTGTAGGCCAAGGTCGCGGTCGCAAAAATCGGCGCAGAAAAGGTCGCTTTTCGGGTGGAACCACAAATGTCCGTTCGGGGCCATGGTGACGCGGCGCGGTTGAAACCACCAATATGTGCGATTGTGGATTCGGATGCTGTGATAATCCAGCGCGGAGCTGAACACAGATTCCGCCAAGGCCCGTTCGCGGATCGTCAGCGGCCGGCCGGATTTATGCGGGCCGAACATGCCCTAGCCGTCGATTGCCTTTTTCTCGTCCGGGACAGTGCCGTCGACTTCCTGAACGCGGGCTTTCACCAATATGCGCACATTGTTGGAGAACAGAAATTCAGCTTCGATCTCGCCAAGCCGGCGGGGGATTAGGTTGACGCCCCACATCATCACATGCTTGCCACCTTTTTTGAAGGCGACGGTTTCGTCTGCGGGAATGCGGACGCGTTGTAGGGGCATCATGGACACTGCCCCCGTTTTCGGATCCACCGTAACATCGTGCATTTCAACGCGGATGGCGGACGGCGAACTGACGCGCAGCAAATAGACATCTTCGGGGCCGCCATAGACGTTGAAGTGAAATGCCGACGGATTGCTGTCGACCGGCGATAGCGTGAGCACGGCCTCTTTGACCTTTAGCTGCGGTGTAGGGCCGCATGAGCCCAGCAATAGGGCGCTTGCTGCGGCTGCAACTGTGAATATCCGTCGGTTCATATGATCCTCGTTTCGGCATCGGCTTGGTTATCCAAAGCCGGGACTGTGTCTACTTTTTCCCTATCTAGGGTTGCCGAAGTCTTGTGCCAAGAGATTTGGCACCTATATCGCCGCTACAAGGTTGCATTACGGGAAAACACCGGTGCCTGATAGGGCCGGACCGTAAGTGGCCAGTAAGCGTTCAATTTTAAAATTTCGGGGTAAAGTTTTTATGGCTAAAGTTATTGGTATCGACTTGGGCACGACAAACAGCTGCGTTGCGGTAATGGACGGCGGCAAGCCCAAGGTCATCGAAAATGCTGAAGGCGCACGTACGACGCCATCGATCGTGGCCTTTGCTAAGGACGGTGAGCGTCTGATTGGTCAACCGGCAAAGCGTCAGGCCGTCACCAATCCGGAAAGCACGATTTTCGCAGTGAAGCGCCTTATCGGCCGCCGCTTCGATGATCCAATCACCAAGAAGGACACAGAGCTTGTTCCTTACAACATCGTCAAGGGCAAGAATGGCGACGCTTGGGTAAAGGCTGGCGGCGAAGATTATTCGCCATCACAAATTTCGGCCTTCATCCTTCAG
>CALDKP010000041.1 GCA_937898535.1 uncultured Sphingomonadales bacterium
CTTCCGATCTGAGCGGGCAACGCCGATGGCGGTTTCCGCTTCTATCCGGGTTCGCCGCGTCTGGCCCAGTGGTTGGCGAGGCCGGACATGGCGGATCGGCTGGTGCTCTGCGAGAAGGTCGAGGAAGTCGCCGACGATCTATATGTTTTCGTTCTGCAAAACACCGCGACAGGCGAAGTGCGCGGCACATGCCAGATATTTGGCAAAGTTGGCCAAAGATGGCCGTTCTACAGCTATCGCATCGGCGCGCTGACGCAGCATAGCGTTGAACTGGAACGGACATTTCGTGCGGATATCCTTAATCTGTCAACGGACCTCGAGGGCGCGACGGAAGTTGGCGGACTGTTCCTGCATCCCGGCGAGCGAGCTGGCGGGCTTGGCATGCTGATTGCGCGCAGCCGCTATCTGTTCATTCGCAACCACCGCGCCCGATTTGCCGACCGCACGATCGCAGAATTGCGTGGCGTCATCGACGAAGCTGGCGGATCGCCGTTTTGGGACGGTGTCGCCGGCCGCTTTTTCGGCATGAGTTTTCAAGAGGCGGATGAATTCAACGCGAAATTCGGCAACCAATTTATCGCGGACCTCATGCCGAAGCACCCTGTCTACATCGCCATGCTTCCCGACAGTGCAAAGACCGTCATCGGTGTACCGCATCCTTCAGGCCGCGCTGCAATGCGTATGCTTGAGAACGAAGGATTTGCTTGGGAAAATTACATCGATATCTTTGACGGCGGCCCGACGATGACCGCGCGTACAGATCAAATCCGCAGCATCCGTGACGCGAAAGACGTCATAATAACTGCCGTTAGCGATGATGTTGGTGAACATAAATCAGGTGATAAAAAGCTGATAACGCTGGGCCGTCTACATGCGTTTAAAGCCGCCTATGGCTGGATCGATGATCAAGGCGATAATGTCATTATCGACAGCAATTGTGCACGCGCCTTGGGCATTTCAGCAGGTGATGCGGTAACCTATGTCGAGCGCGCTTGATCATGGCTTTGGTCGAAATAAACTTTGATGGGATTATTGGGCCAAGCCATAATTACGCAGGATTAAGCGTTGGCAACCTGGCATCGTCGAGCAATGCCGGCGCGCCGTCTTACCCCAAGGCGGCTGCCCTACAAGGCATCGAAAAGATGCGCACGAACCTGGGCCTTGGGTTAGCGCAGGGTTTCTTCATGCCGCTCGACCGGCCGAACACCGCATGGCTCGCCGGTCTCGCAACCGATATGGAAAGCGCCGAGCCACACATCCGCGCCGCCGCTTTTTCTGCCTCGGCCATGTGGGCAGCCAATGCTGCGACGGTGTCGCCTGCGCCCGATACGCTGGACGGCAAATGCCATCTGTCGGCGGC
>CALDKP010000042.1 GCA_937898535.1 uncultured Sphingomonadales bacterium
GACGCTCTTCCGATCTTCGTCTGCGGTTGTTGGGACAGCGGAAAACTTAAGTTCCTCCACATCGACTTGCGATGGGGAGGAACGGTGCGCACCTCACCGCTTTTTAACCATTAGCCGCTAAATCGGGCGGTGTGAAAAGCAGTGCCATCAAAACCGCCGGTCCCCGGCCTATATCCGCTGTCAGCTCGGCTGTTGGCCTGTGCGGTCTATTTGGCCTTGGCGTCGCGATATTCGTGGCGCGCAATTTCGGCGATATTGGTGCGGCGTTCGGTTTTGAAGGCTTGCCCGCGCGGGCCGACGGGCCGTATTCGGCGCTTGTTGCTTTGCTCTTTTGCGGCCTTCCGATGGCGTTGTGGTCGATCGTTATCGACAAAGTCCATCTGCGCCCGTCCACCGGAATTGACTGGAGCATAAGCCGCCCCATCGCGGATGTTCTGGATACCAGCATAATCAAAGTCGCTGGCCTATGGGCGACATGGGCGCTGATTGCGGCAATCTATGCGCTCTGCCGTTTCTATTGGAACGGGAATTACCTGTTTTCGATGCAGATGTTTGAAGCGGCGATGATTCCGCTCATCCTCTTGTCCGTGCCCTATATCGTCTGGCTGGATCGCAACTTGGTCGATCCCCGCGATGGCGTTTGGCATTTCGGCGCTTGGATTGCGGGCCGCGATGATTGGGACCGGCAAGAGATTTTCCATCACCTGCGGGCATGGGCGGTGAAGGGATTTTTCCTTGCCTTCATGATATCCATCGTCCCCGGGGGCTTTCGCGATATCGTCAATATGAACCTTGCTGACGTCGCGACGAACCCCGTCTGGATTGCCAATGCCCTGATTACGGGCATGTTCCTTGTCGATGTGCAGTTCGCCACCATTGGGTACATGCTGACCATGAAACCGCTCGACGCGCATATCCGCACGGCTAACCCCTATCTTGCGGGCTGGGTTGCGGCACTGATGTGCTACCCGCCGTTTATCCTGATGAACAATGGCGGCCCGCTCGATTACCATATCGGCACCAGCGACTGGGCTTATTGGTTTGAAGGGCGCACCGCATTGTTGTGGGTTTGGGGCGCGATGCTTGTTGCGCTCACGGCTCTATATGCATGGGCCACGGTCGCCTTTGGCCTTCGTTTTTCGAACCTCACACATCGCGGAATCCTGACGCATGGGCCTTATGCTTTGTCGAAGCACCCTGCCTATCTCAGCAAAAATGCGT
>CALDKP010000043.1 GCA_937898535.1 uncultured Sphingomonadales bacterium
ATACGAGATACAAGCTAGTGACTGGAGTTCAGACGTGTGCTCTTCCGATCTCATTTGATGGATTGTCGCTCACGGCGCTGGGGCAGCATTATGAATCGCAGTCGCTATATTTCGCGGACCCACCAGCTAAGGTCATCGCCGTTTTTCGCGACAATGGATTCAACATCGGATCCGATGGTATATTCAGGGCAACTGAACTTTACGCAGGCATATCCGGTACCCGCGGTGAGGACGCAGCCTATGGCCAAACCGAGCTGAGTTGCGGGGTCTGATTCGCAAGCGTCGCTGATTTTGCGGCGTGCTGAGTTGAAAGCGTTAGCGCTTTTCCTCTGGCGCAACCGAGATACGGACCGTTTCACCGCCATTGCCGGGAAATCCTGTAAACATCGCCTCAACCAGATTTGGCACCAGATAAGGCAGCTTGTTTGACCGTGACTTGGCCTCCGCCTTGCCTTCAAACAAACGCTTGCCGTCGCCGTTACGGTCAATCTTCATGTCGAGGTTCGCAGTGTACACTGTGAAGCTGTCGATTTCATAGGGGCGGTTGAAGCCGCTATACAGGAATGGATCATAATAGCCGACAACGTAGCGCGCGCCGCGACGGGTGCGCACGACATAGGGCCGGTAAAAGCTGCCAAAACCCCAATAAGGGTCGTAAAACGGATCTTGGCGAACGATGTTGCGTTCCTTGCCCTGATCGACCGCATAATCGAGCGAGACGGTCATATCGGCATTTGCGCCCGTCGCGGGTACATAACCGATTTCCTGAAGCTCACTCGCCACCAACGCGGCATATTGGCCAAATTCAATGCCGCCTGCATTGTCCGCGTTGGACGCGCGGATAATGAATGTCTGGCCCTGCGGCGCTGGCAATTGCTGAAAACGCGAGACGTCGGCGTTAAACGGTGTTGCGCAGGCGCTGAGAGCCAGCAATGCTATGGGAGCAAGAAAAGTTGCGACCTTCTTCATCATTTCAAATCCCCTAAGCAGCGACCGAACGCCTTCAATAATACAACGCCATTACGTTACAATAGTTTCGCTGAACTGTGGTTGAACGGTACCAGAGCACAATTTAGCGCAGAAGACCAAGCGCAGCGTAGGCTGCCTTCAACGTTGGTCCGCCAAGCTCACGCGCTTTCGCTGCCCCCTTGGCAAGCGCAGCGTCGATCTGCTTGTGATCATCCTTCAGAACGGCGAAGCGCTCCGAAATGGGGCGCAGATGTTCAATGACGATTTCGGCCAATGCCGGTTTGAATGCGCCAAAGCCCTGGCCACCAAAACGCGATAGGGTTGCCTCAACAGTTTCCTCGGCAAAGGCGGCATAAATGCCGACAAGATTTTTTGCTTCGGGGCGGCCTTCAAGGCCCGCAGGCTCCGACGGAAGTGGTTCAGGGTCGGTCTTGGCCTTCTTGATTTTGCTCAGGATCGTGTCGGCATCGTCGATCAGGTTAATCCGGCTCATATCGCTTGGATCGGACTTCGACATTTTCGAACTGCCATCGCGCAGCGACATGATGCGCGCGGTTTCTTTGGGAATGATGGGATCGGGCAAGGTGAAGATATCGGTGCCGTTTCCGAAGTCCGTGTTGAATTTCTGGGCAATGTCGCGCGCAAGTTCCAAATGCTGCTTTTGGTCTTCGCCGACCGGAACATGTGTCGCCTGATACAATAAGACGTCTGCTGCCTGAAGCACGGGATAAGTGAACAGCGCAATGCTCGCGCCTTCGCGGTTCTTGCCCGACTTGTCCTTGAACTGCGTCATGCGGTTTAGCCAACCCATGCGCGCTGTGCCGGTGAGCAACCACTGTAGCTCCGCATGGGCAGGGACCTGCGCTTGGTTGAACAATATCGCCTTGTCGGTGTCCAATCCGCACGCAAGCAAGGCAGCGGCCATCTCGCGGGTGTTCGCGGTCAATTCGGCCGGATCATGCGGCATGGAAATGGCGTGCAAATCGGCAAGGAAATACAGGCATTCCATTTCATCCTGCATCTTAACCCAGTTGCGGATCGCGCCCAGATAATTGCCCAAGTGCAGATTGCCGGTGGGTTGAATGCCAGAAACGACGCGCATGATGATTACTCGCTTATATTGGCCGCGGGCGAGGCTGCACGCCGACGGAATAGGGATTTAAGTTCTTGAATTCGGTACGCGCCGAATAGCAATATGGCCAGCGCATATACCGCGCCGCCAGCGCTCACGAGAACCGACAGCACAGCGATGCGTCGCCACAATCCCGTGCCCAATTGGTCTTCAATGATTTCATTGCCGAAAAACAGCGCGACACCCATCAATGCTGCAGCCAGAACAATGCGCCACGCCTTGTGCTTGAGCCGCACATCGACCGCGATATGCCCGCGCTTGCGCAAGGTGAACCACAGCAAAGCGACATTGACCCACGCCGATATTGCAGTCGCAACGCCAACGCCGATATGTGCGAGCGGCCAAATGAGAATGAGGTTGCCGATGAGGTTCACCAACATCGACCACAAAGCCAGCCGCAGCGGCGTTTTGGTGTCGCTGCGCGCGTAAAATCCGGGCGTCAGCACCTTGATCAGCACATAAGCCGGCACGCCAGCTGAGAAAGCCATCAGAACAGCCGCAGTCCCCCGTGTGTCGGCGGCCGTGAATGCACCATGTTCAAATATGCCATGGACGATTGGTATCGCCGAAACGATCAGAGCGGCTGTTGCGGGCATCGCAAAGAACAATGCAAGTTCGACGGCACGATTCTGCGTATCGGACGCCGCCTTGGTGTCGGCGCCGCTAATCTGGCGCGAAAGCGCGGGCAGAATTGCCGTGCCAATCGCAATGCCAATCAATCCCAATGGCAGCTGGTTCAGGCGGTCTGCATAATAGAGCCATGATACCGACCCTTCTGGCAAGAACCGCGCAGCGAGCGACGTTGAGATAAGAAGGTTGAATTGAATAGCGCCTTGGCCAATCGCGGCTGGCGCAATCAAGGCGAGCATCAATTTTACGTCGGGCGTGAGACGCGGCAAAGAAAGTTTCAGGCTAGCCCCCGCGCGGTGGCATGCCCACATCAGCCACAGCAATTGGAGCGCGCCGGACACGGTAACGGCAATGGCTTGGGTAACCGCCGTTTCAACTTCGCTGTCACCACGGAAGAAGATGAGCGCGATAATCATGCAGATATTCAACAATATCGGCGCGGCGGCATTGACCCAGAAACGGTTCAGCGAATTCAATATTCCGCCCAGCAGCGACACCAACGAGATAAGCGCGAGATAGGGAAATGTGATAATCGTAAGATGCCGTGCGAGCGCAAATTTCTCCGGCCCGCCATCGGGAAACCCGCCGGTCATCGCCCAGACAACGGGACCCGCTGCCAGCATCATGAGCCCCGTGAACAGCACCAGAAACGGGAATAGCACCGACAACACTTGGCTCGCGAATGTGCGCGCAGCGGTGAGGCCTGTTTGTGCCTTTTCGCGTTCAGCCTCGGTCATTTTTTTGTTGAACAGAGGGACAAAAACCGCCGCGAATGCGCCTTCAGCGAACAATGCACGAAACAGGTTCGGCAGCCGCCACGCAATCAGAAACGCGTCGGACGCAAGGCCTGCACCGACATAGCGCGCCATCAACATGTCGCGCAATAGGCCAAGAACGCGGCTGACCAAAGTCAGCCCTCCAATGGTAATGCTGTTTCGAACCAGGCTCATATGTTCACCTGGTACCTACGGCCTCAGGCTTCGCCTGCAGGCTGCGTTTCTGCCATCTGCTGTGCTTGCGTGAGCTGCTGGATATACAATGCGTTGAAATCGATCGGTTCTAGAACGAGCG
>CALDKP010000044.1 GCA_937898535.1 uncultured Sphingomonadales bacterium
GGATGGCAAATTTTGTAGCCATGACGGTTTTGACCGTGAGGCGATTGAAAAGGCGCTTAAACGTAATCAACAGGGCGGGAAAATACGCGGTGGCTCAACCATCAGCCAGCAGACCGCGAAGAACGTATTTCTGTGGCAGGGATCAGGTTGGACGCGTTACCTGCGCAAAGTGCCCGAAGTCTATTTCACATTCCTGATCGAAAAAATCTGGGGCAAACGCCGGATTATGGAAGTGTATCTGAACGTCGCTGAAACCGGCATTGGAACCTATGGGGCCGAAGAAGGCGCGCAGCGTTACTTCAACAAATCTGCGAAGGATCTTACCCGCACGGAAGCCGCACGATTGGCTGCTATTCTGCCATTGCCAAAAAAGCGCGCAGTAAATGGCGTGGGCGGTTTCACGCGCCGGTACGGGAACAGCATCTCGGCCCGCATTCGCATCGTCAAACGCGACGGCCTCGACAGTTGCATTTACCCATAAAAAAAGGGCGAAGCCGAAGCCCCGCCCTTTTTAATTTTCTAGTTTAATGGCTTAGAATACGAACGTAATCGTTCCGCTCACGGTACGTGGTGCACCGATTTGGACGAAGCCTGGGCTACCGTAAGTCGCAACACCGGTTGTACGGTTATATGATGCGCTCTGCGCCAAACCACCGCCAAAACCGCCGACATAGAATTGGTCGAACAAGTTGTAGACGTTGAGTTGGAAGCGGGTCTTGTCGCTCACACCCAAGAAGCCAAGGTTGATGCTCGCATCAAGGTTGACCATCCAATATGCAGGCGCAGCTTCACCAAAGATTTCGGTCCGCGCTGTTGTTCCCAAAGTGCCGCTTGGAACAGCGCCAGTTGGAATGAACGAACCCGTGTAAGTTGCTGCACCCGTATCGAAGATGTTCCGTGGGCCAGTACGCTTTGCAGTAATGCCAAGCTCAACTGGTCCAACTTCACCGCGTACAGTTCCACCGAACGAATATTTCGGCGAACCACCTTCACGCTGGCCAGCAGTCGCAGCAAAAACTGGCGAACCATCAGTGTTTTCACCGATAGCAACGTTGTTCTTGATTTCCGACTTCAAGTACGAACCGAATACATACAACGCCAATTGAGGAATTGGCTGATATGAAATCGAACCATCGATACCGTATTTGTCGACATTGCCGAGGTTACGATACACGTTCTGGTCCAGTTCTGGATCGTAAGCCGAAGCCAAACGGTTCTGGAACTTCGTCAACCAACCCGAAAGCTGTGCCTGGATGTTACCTGAACGGTAACGAACACCAAGGTCAACGCTGTCTGTCGTTTCTGGAGCAGGACGCGCACGCGCCGTCGTGATCGGGAAGAAGAACGCGTTGTACAAGCTGTCTGTACCTGGAACCGAAAGGCCCTGTGCAAAGCTTG
The DNA here is from genome assembly GCA_937898535.1 of uncultured Sphingomonadales bacterium. GTDB lineage: Bacteria > Pseudomonadota > Alphaproteobacteria > Sphingomonadales > Sphingomonadaceae > Sphingorhabdus_B. The sequence goes on from CALDKP010000044.1 coordinate 1,399, forward strand.
CGAACATGCTGAATTCAGGCGTAAACTTGTAGTTGAAGCCTACGTTTGGCAAAACCTTGTCATATTTGAAGACGCGATTTTGTGGACCAGCCTGTGTTGGGTTCAGCGTTGCGTTCAGGGTGTTCTGGTTGGCATCACCAAAGCACTCAACAAAGCCACCAGCTGAGCTGGTGAAGCAATAGTTGGTCAGGTCGCGCTTGAAGAACGGTGCACGTACACCGGCTGTCACGACCAAATTGTTGTCCATGAATTCACCGCGATATTCACCCGACACCTGCTGCAAAATTGCATAAGACAGACGGTTACGCTTTTGAAGCGTTACGCCGTTGGCAGCAATTTGCGGGCCGTTTACTGGGAAAACGTCAAGTGGCTCGCCATTAACGTCCAACAAGCCAACTTCGCCTGTCTGACGGTGACGGGCACGGTCAAAGGTGTAAGCAAGACGAACCGAATGTTCATCGTTGATTTCATAACGCAGCGAGCTGATCACGCCATAGCGATGTGTTTGGGTCTGGCTTGGAGCCATCATGGTAACCTGATCAAGGATGTCACCGTCGCCGTTCAGATCCTTGCCAAAGAATGGCGAACCCGAGAGGTATCCAGCCTGGCAGCTTACGCCAGCACCACTTACCACGGTGGTGCAGTTTGCTGTGCCGCCAGTCGGATCGATGTCGCGACGTGCTTCACGGGCAGTGACGGTGCCACCACCGTTTGCCTTCACGTACTGATAGCTTGGATCGACCGTCAACGTCAGCTTTTCACCGAAACTAAATTTCGACGAACCACGGATGCTTCCGGTGTTTGACGGGTTATAACGACGGTCGAATTCCGTGCCGCACGTTGTTGCCGACTGCGCAGTACCCGCAACTGGTGTTACCGTTGTCGTGCAAGGGAAGTTGATCAGGTATTCCCGCTCATCATTGTTCGCTGGGAAACGGTTGGTCGCAGCGGCACCGACAACACGGCCTGCATCGTTGCGCAAAGGCAGCGAACCGAAGAAGTTGTTGCGGTTTTCGTTGTAGTTAGCTGCAATCGCAATGAAGTCACCATCGCTGCCGATTGGCTGATAGATCTTTCCGTTATACTGCTGCTTGTCGACAACGCCGTAATTGTTGAATGGGTTATCGTTGGTCGCCTTTGACGCCGAGAAGAAAGCGCGTGTACCGAACGACGTCAAGTTGCCGGTATTGATCATACCAAAAAGGCGCTCGAAGTTAAATTCACCGAGCGAGGCCGATACTTTAACACCAAAATCTTCAGATGGAGTCAGTGTGCGGTAGTTGACGGTGCCGCCAACAGCCGACGCTGTAGGGCTGTCGACGTCAGTCGTACCAAGGTTAACATTGACCTGTTCGATCAATTCGGGGTCAAGCTGCTGGTTCGAATATATGGCGTAGTTGCCGGAGTCATTCAACGGGATACCGTCAAACGTCAGCGAGATGCGCGACGAGTCAAAACCACGGATATTCAGCGTGCCGCCCGACGAGCCATAAGCATCGTTGTTCTGGAAGCTTACGCCTGGAATGACGTTGATGGTGTCGAGAATTGTCTGGCCCGGGTTCTGACGTTCGATCAGCTCTTGCGTAAGAACTGCCTTTGCCTTGGTCGAGTCAGGTGCCTGAATTCCAGCAACGTCCTGCGAACGCGAACCGGAAACAACGATTACTTCTTCTTCGAAATCGACTGAACCAGTCGACTGCGCGAAGGCAGCGCTTGAAAAGCTGCAAATGGTAAGTGCAACCGCACTTGCCGCAAGCTGATAACGAATTTTCATTTTTAAAACCCCTTTGGTTTTCACATGCCAATTCACAAGCAACCAAGCATTTCGCTCGAATCATCCGTATGAATTGAACCGTGCCATCCCCTTGGGGCTGGTGAATGACACTAAAATGACACCCCGCCCCGCAGATGATTCACCCATAACCGACAGCGCCGGACAGGCAAAGTATTGCAGTGCAGCAACCAGTGTAGATTGGCCTATTTAAACATTTTATTAATACTTGTGGCCCGTTTGCCACAGTCAGAGACAATAGTGCTTACGCAGCGTCCTCTTTGTTCGCCTTAGCCGATTTTGCATAAACGAGAACAGGCGTCTTTCGACCTTCGACCACATCCTTGTCGACGACCACCTCATCAACACCGTCAAATGTTGGAAGATCAAACATCGTATCCAGCAATATCGCTTCCAATATCGACCGCAGCCCACGGGCGCCGGTTTTGCGTTCAATCGCTTTCTTCGCGACCGCTTCCAACGCTTCATCGGTAAAGCTCAGGCCGACATCTTCCATCTCGAACAGTTTGCGATACTGCTTCACGAGCGCGTTTTTCGGCTCTGACAGGATCTTGACGAGCGCGGGGATATCGAGATCTTCCAGCGTCGCAGTGACCGGTAAACGACCCACAAATTCAGGAATTAAGCCATATTTCAACAAATCTTCCGGTTCGATTTGCTTTAGGATTTCACCCGTTCCGCGCTCATCAGGATCAGAGACATGCGCGCCAAAGCCAATCGACTTGCCCTGCATGCGGTCGCCAATGATCTTTTCCAGACCGGCAAAGGCACCGCCGAGAAGGGCAAGGCCTACACCGAGAAGCTCAACGCCAAGGGCGTCGAGCGCGGCAAGGTCACGCAGGACAAGGCCGACGAGCTGCTCGGCCGGATCGTTCATCCAGCAGGTGCCGAGCCCTCCGTCCCACCCGTAGGCGCCGACCGAGCCGGCGATGTCGGTGCGCCGCACCGCGGTGGCGATGGACGAGTTCAAGAAGACGCTGGCCAACCTGCCGGGCGATGATTTCATCATGCGCATGAGCACTGAGTCGCGCTTGCACAGCATTGCCCAGCAACTTGCCACTGCACCCATGGTGACTCGCGAGCCCGCCAAGCTTTTGCTGACATGTGCTGGGGCGCCTGTTGTTGCCAGTCATGGCGTAGCGGTTGAGTTTGGCAGTCAGGCTGTCAATGCTTTTTCGGATGCCATTGCCATGATGGCGGCCTCGATAGCAGGCGTGCTCAAGCCTACGGGCCGTATGCCCGGCAAAGAGCAACATCAGCTGTTGATCACCGATATTGCCCGTGGATCATTTGGTTTCCAGCTCGAAGAGCGTATCGACGAAGCGCAACTACCGTTTGAAGAGGTAGGCAATGTCGAACTGGCCATAGAGCGCACTCACGCACTGCTCAGTGCAGCCGTTATTGAGGATGATGACTCTTTGGCGGATGCTGCGGCCGGTTTGGACCAGCG
>CALDKP010000045.1 GCA_937898535.1 uncultured Sphingomonadales bacterium
ATGCGCCGCATATGCCCGTGCATTTGGGTTCAATGGGCGAAAGCGTGCGGACCATATTGTCACGGCGCGGCGATAAAGCCGACGGCCGTGGTATCTGCGCTGGGGATGTTTACGCATTGAACGCGCCCTATGACGGCGGCACCCATTTGCCCGACATCACGGTCATCATGCCCGTCTTTGTGGCGGACGATGATGGAACGCCCGCTTATTTCGTTGCCGCCCGTGGGCACCATGCGGATATTGGCGGGATTACCCCGGGATCTATGCCGCCGAACAGTCGGTCGGTGGACGAAGAAGGCGTCTTGATCGACAATATGCTGATCGTCGAAAGCGGTCAGTTCCGGGATATTGAGGTCCGCAATCTGCTGGCCTCCGGCACATGGCCATCGCGCAATATCGAACAAAATATCGCCGATTTAAAAGCGCAGATTGCCGCCTGTGCAAAGGGCGCATCAGAACTTGTGCGCATCAGTAACGATTACGGTGCCGATGTGGTGTGCGCCTATATGCATCATGTGCAGGACCATGCCGAAGAAGCTGTGCGGCGGTTGATCTTGCGCCTTTCCGATGGCCATTTCCGTTATGCGATGGACAATGATGCCGTGGTTGAAGTGCGGGTGTCGGTGGACCATCAGGCCCGCACGGCGACGATCGGTTTCACTGGAACGTCCGCGCAACTGCCCGACAATTTCAACGCCCCCGTTTCGGTGGTGCGCGCGGCGGTGCTGTACGTTGTGCGTACGTTGATTGATGACAACATCCCGATGAACGAAGGATGCCTGAAGCCGATTACCATCATCGCGCCCGAAGGCACATTGGTGCACCCGCGTTATCCGGCTGCGGTCGTTGCGGGGAATGTCGAAACCAGTCAGGTTATTACCGACGCGGTATTCGGTGCGCTTGGCGTGATGGCAGGCGCACAGGGGACGATGAACAATTTCACGTTCGGCAATGCGACATATCAATATTATGAAACGATAGCTGGCGGCTCTGGCGCTGGACCCGACTTTGACGGTGCCTCGGTCGTACAGACGCATATGACCAACAGCCGTCTGACCGATCCCGAAATATTGGAAACGCGCTTTCCGGTTTTGCTTGAGGAATTCTCCGTACGCGCAGGTTCCGGCGGTCGCGGATTGCATCATGGGGGCAATGGCGCAGTGCGCCGTGTCCGCTTCCTTGAGCCCATGACTGCGGGCATATTGTCGAACCGACGCAAAGTGCCGCCTTTTGGTTTGGCTGACGGTGAACATGGCATGCGCGGTATCAATCGCGTCCGGCGCGCCGATGGCAGTGTGGAAATTTTCGGGGCAACCGCTACCGTTGACATGAATGTCGGCGATGTTTTCGAAATCGAAACACCGGGTGGCGGCGGATATGGCAAGGCTTAAGGCAGAGGGGGACGTAAGCTGATGTGGGTTTTGCTGGGGATCGCCGTCATTGTGGTTGGCTTTATGCTGCGGTTCAACCCGTTGCTGGTCATTATCGCCTCTGCCGCCGTAACGGGCATAGCGGCGGGCTTGGACGTGCACGCGATTATCTCGGCATTTGGCAAAGCCTTTAATGACGCGCGGTATGTTTCCATTGTTTGGATTGTGTTGCCTGTCATCGGAATGCTTGAGGCATTCGGGCTTCAGGAACGCGCGCGCGGACTGATCTCCGGCCTGAAAGGCGCAACGACGGGGCGGCTATTGGCGGGCTATCTATTGATGCGGCAAGCGACGGCGGCGTTGGGATTAACGTCAGTCGCCGGTCATCCGCAAACCGTGCGCCCATTGGTCGCGCCAATGGCAGAGGCGGCGGCTGAAAAGCAGGCAGGCGCTTTGCAGGACAAGCAACGTGAGGAAGTAAAAGCCTTCTCCGCCGCCACGGACAATATCGGCCTGTTTTTCGGCGAGGACATTTTTCTCGCCATCGGTTCGATCTTGCTCATGAAGGGATTGCTCGAACAATATGGCATTATATTGGAACCGTTC
>CALDKP010000046.1 GCA_937898535.1 uncultured Sphingomonadales bacterium
CCGATAAAATTGCGTACGACGTTGACCAGCAGAGCCAGATTGACGCGCTAAAGGGCCTGTCCAAAGAAATTATGGACCTGACGGTCGTGCGTCCGCTCAATCACTTTTTCGGCTTTCACACTTTTTATCCAACCTTCGCCAGCGGACAGGGTGCAGCGCCGTTTAAGACGGTTCAGGATTACGAAAACAACCTAAAGCGTCACAAGGAATTCATCGTCCTGATGGATGCATCAATTGGCCGTTTCCGCCAAGGCATGGCGTCCGGCGTATTCGAAACGAAGATGACGATCCGCAATGTCATCGACCAATTGAACACACAGTTGGCGCAAAAGACCGAAGAGTCGCCTTATTACGGGCCAGTACTGAAATTCCCTGCGGATTTCAGCGATGCTGATAAAGCACGCCTGACGGCGGAATATCGCGATATCATCGTAAACGGTCTGTACCCAGCCAACGCCCGTCTGCGTGATTTCCTGCGCGACAGCTATTTGCCATTGGCGCGCGAACAGGTCGGCTTGTCCGCCATGAAGGGCGGCGAAGGCCTCTATCAATATCTGATCGAACAAACGACCACCCTGCCATTGAAGGCCGATGACGTCCACAATCTGGGATTGTCGGAGGTTGCCCGGATTAAATCGGGTATGGAAACCATCAAAAATGAAGTTCGCTTCAAGGGCACCCTGCCCGAGTTTTTCGAGCATCTGCGTTCGGATCCGAAATTCAAAATGTCGAGCCGTGATGCGCTGACACAGGGTTATTACGACATCGGCAAGAAAGTCGACGCAACGATTTCGGCGCAGTTCAAATATCTGCCCAAGGCACCGCTTGAGATTAAACCCTACGAAGAATTCCGCGAGAAATATGAAGCGGGCGGCAGCTATCAACAGGGTACCCCTGATGGTTCGCGTCCGGGTACATTTTATTTCAACGCCTATGACCTGCCAAGCCGCACGATCCCTGGCATGACCACGCTTTATTTGCATGAAGGCGCACCTGGGCACCATTTCCAGATCAGCATTGCACAGGAAAATGAAAAGCTTCCCGCGTTCATGCGTTTTGGCGGCAACACGGCCTATGTCGAAGGTTGGGCGCTATATTCCGAAACGCTCGGTTACGAGATGGGCCTGTTTAAAGACCCGTATCAACGCTTTGGAACGCTGTCCGACGAAATGTTGCGGGCGATGCGTCTCGTGGTCGACACCGGCATCCACAGCAAGGGTTGGACCCGCGAACAGGCAATCGACTATATGCTTGCCAACAGCGATATGGGCAGAACCGACGCCACGGCAGAGGTCGAGCGCTACATTGCCATTCCGTCACAAGCATTGGCCTATAAAATTGGCGCTCTCACTATCCAGCGTCTGAAAGACAAGGCGAAGAAGGAACTTGGCACGAAATTCGACGTGCGCGAATTCCACAATCAGGTTCTCAACACCGGCGCACTGCCGCTGACCGTGCTTGAGAAAAAGATCGACGCCTGGATTGCTGCATCGAAGTAAACTGGGCGCTTCCCGGCAAGAGCTCTTGTCGGGAAGCGAACAGCTTGATTGGTCCCCTGCCTTGATATAGCGCTTGTCATGAGGGGGAATACAATCATGCCAAGTTTTACCGCCAGCCTTGCTGGATTTGTTTTGCGCACCACGGGCTATTATCGCCGGATGTTTACGGGCGGCCCGCAGTTTCAACAAAACATCGTCAAAGTCCGGGCAGCGCCTACGCCGCGACCAATCGCCAAGGGCGATGTTGACGTTCGGCAGAGCGAATTTCAGGGCCGCAATGTCTGGCACGTCGCACCCAAGGATAGAGCGCCGACCGCCCATATTTTGTTCTGGCACGGCGGCGGCTATGTCTATTCAGCAACGGACATTCACTGGAAATTCTTAAGCCACATGGCGTCACAACATGGCTGGTCAATAACAGCGCCGCTGTATCCGCTCGCGCCTGAAAGCTCCGCCGAGGCGATTACGGCATGGGCCAGCGCATATTACGCGGCGTATCAAGCCGATATCAATGGCGCACCGTTCGTGATGGGTGGCGACTCCGCAGGGGGCGGCTTGACCGCGGCATTGGCGCAAATGGCGCGCGACGGCGGTCAAACACTGCCGACTGGCCT
>CALDKP010000047.1 GCA_937898535.1 uncultured Sphingomonadales bacterium
TTCACGATGAAGCTGCCCGAAAGCGTTTTGTGCGTGTAAATATTCGCCGGAATCGGCTCAATGCACGCGCTGGTGCCGCCGCAAATGATCGAAATCGACGCGGTCGGCGCAATCGCCATTTTGCAGGAAAAGCGCTCCATAACGCCCATTTCCTCAGCATCAGGGCAGGCCCCACGCTCATTGGCCAGCATCATCGACGCCTCATCAACCTGCGCCCGGATGTGTTTGAAGAACTTCATGTTCCAAGATTTGGCAAGCGCGCTTTCAAAGCCAACGCCGCGTGACTGCAGGAAGCTGTGATAGCCCATGACGCCCAAGCCAACCGAACGTTCGCGGCCGGCCGAATATTTGGCGCGCGACATTTCGTCCGGCGCGCGGTCGATAAAGTCCTGAAGCACGTTGTCCAGCATGCGCATGACGTCTTCGATAAAGACCTTGTCGCCGTTCCACTCATCCCAAGTTTCGAGATTGAGCGACGACAGACAGCAGACCGCAGTCCGGTCATTACCCAAATGGTCGCGGCCCGTTGGCAAGGTGATTTCGCTGCAAAGGTTGGACGTCGACACTTTCAACCCAAGATCGCGGTGATGCTTGGGCATCGCGTTGTTCACGGTGTCGCTGAAGATGATGTACGGCTCGCCAGTGGCAAGACGGGTTTCCACCAGCTTCTGGAACAGCGAACGCGCATCAACCGTGCTGCGTACTTCGCCGGTTTTGGGCGAACGCAGGTTGAAATCTTCGCCAGCGCGGACGGCTTCCATGAATTCGTCCGACAGCAACACGCCATGGTGCAAGTTCAACGCCTTACGATTGAAGTCGCCAGATGGCTTGCGGATTTCGAGGAACTCTTCGATTTCAGGATGGCTGACATCGAGATAGCAAGCAGCTGAACCACGACGCAGCGAACCTTGCGAGATTGCGAGGGTAAGGCTGTCCATAACGCGGACAAACGGAATGATGCCGCTCGTCTTGCCATTGAGGCCAACAGGTTCGCCAATGCCGCGCACATTGCCCCAATAGGTACCAATGCCGCCGCCACGTGACGCGAGCCAGACGTTTTCGTTCCATGTGTTGACGATGCCTTCCAGGCTGTCGTCGACAGAGTTCAGATAGCAGCTGATAGGAAGGCCACGGCCAGTTCCGCCGTTTGACAGCACGGGCGTTGCCGGCATGAACCAAAGCCGCGAGATATAGTCATAGAGCCGCTGAGCATGATCCTGATCATCCGCATATGCCGACGCAACGCGGGCAAACAGGTCCTGATAGCTTTCGCCCGGCAACAAATAACGGTCCTGCAGCGTGTCCTTGCCAAATTCGGTCAGCAAGGCGTCGCGCGACGAATCCGTCACAACGTTGAAACGGCGCTCGTCGACGGTTTTGCTCGACGCGGCTTTTTTATCATCAGCCGGCTTGGTCTCGGCCTCAACCTTAACAGCCTCGGTAGCAACTTTTTCAAGCATATCAGTCATCATTGCGGTCATATCGTCGGCCCCTTGGCCTGCATCCCTGAAATCCATTTAACCCGTTGCTCCATTCATTGCGGCGACCCGAAACTGGATGCCGGTTTCCCGGCGGCCAGCGACCAGTTCAAATATCTGTCGGGAACGCGTGTTCCCATATTGTTCGACTCAGGGCGCGAAAGTCCCTTTTAGCATTTTTTGACCACGTCAGGGGTTATATTTTCACTTGTCCCCAGCTTATCGACGGAAAAAACCTCCCCCGATGGCAGAATCGCATCTGCAGATCAAAGCACAATTTGTGGTAATGCCCCCTATGGCCAACCGCTACCTATAGTGCCTCATTCATTTTCAGACGCAAGAGGGTAAATTGTAAATTAACCTTTCAATTCGTCGCTATTCTGATTCCATTCGTCGCACATGTCGGCGGGCAAAAGGTAGCGACGCGTGGACGTTCTAAGTGTTGTTGAAGACGCAAGATGGAAAATGATGAATGGAAAATATTTCTGTTGTCAAAATGAACCAAGTCTTTTGAGCTGCATATTATGTCCAAAAACTCGGTGGCCGCATCATCCAGACGGGACAACTGTGACCGGCGCATCGGTCGTTCGCTAATATTGATTCAGCCGGTCAGAATGATGCTTGTATCAGTCCCACGGGACGTTAATGGCGTGGGGGTTCTATCCAGTCCGGGGCCTTATATGACCGTCACCATCCGCAATTCCGATTTGATCGATAGCGTCGCCGACGCGCTGCAATATATCAGCTATTTTCACCCGATGGATTATATCCGGGCGCTGGGCAAAGCCTATGAGCTGGAACAGGGGCCGGCGGCGAAGGATGCGATTGCGCAGATTTTGACCAACAGCCGGATGTGCGCCGAGGGGCACCGGCCGATCTGTCAGGACACCGGCATCGTCACCGTGTTCGTCAAGTGGGGGCAGGATTGTCGCCTCGAATCGCCGCGGTCGCTGCAACAGGTGGTCGATGAAGGCGTGCGCCGCGCTTTTGCACAGTTACCGAATTTTGAATGGAACTAAAAACGTGCTGAGTTCGCCGGTAAGCTGATGCTTATTCGACGTCGCGACGCCGTGGAGAAAAGTAAATGACTATTCGCGTCGCTCTGAATCATCAAAGTGTTTACCGTTTTGATCGCCCGGTCAAGCTTTGGCCGCATGAGATTCGTCTGCGGCCGGCGATGCACAGCCGCACGCCGATTCTCAGTTATTCGCTGAATATCCAGCC
>CALDKP010000048.1 GCA_937898535.1 uncultured Sphingomonadales bacterium
CGGCTCGGGAAATTCCATCCGTTCAAGGATGATCGGCGCGCGTTCGGCGCACAGCGTGTCACCGGTCGTCGTTTCCTTCATGCCGGCAAGCGCGATGATGTCGCCTGCGAATGCTTCGTCAACGTCCTTACGTTCGTTGGCGTGCATTTCGAGCATACGCCCGACCTTTTCCTTCTTGTCCTTCACCGAGTTCAAGTAGGTGCCCTTGACGAGCGTACCCGAATAGATGCGGATGAAGGTCAGCGAACCCACGAATGGATCGTTCATGACCTTGAACGCGAGTGCCGAGAACGGCGCATCGTCAGCTGCCGGACGGCTGTCTGGCTCAAGACTGTCCATCTTGACGCCTTGAACGTCTTCAATGTCGAGCGGCGAAGGCAGATAATCGACAACAGCGTCGAGCAATGGCTGAACGCCCTTGTTCTTGAACGCCGAACCACAGCAGACAGGAACGAACGACTGGTTCAACGTGCCCTTGCGGATCAGTGCCTTCAGCGTTGCAACGTCAGGCTCATTGCCTTCCAGATATGCTTCCATGGCGACATCGTCTTGCTCAACGGCAAGCTCGATGAGGTCGCTGCGATACTTCGCAGCTTCGTCCGCCAGATCAGCAGGGATATCTTCGTAGAAGAAGTCCGCACCAAGCGATTCGTCTTTCCAGATGATCGCACGGTTGTGCACGAGGTCGACGAGACCCTTAAGGTCCGCTTCCAAACCGATTGGAATGTACAGAACGGCTGGCTTTGCACCCAGACGATCGATGATCGACTGAACGCAATATTTGAAGTTCGCGCCTGTACGGTCGAGCTTGTTGATGAAGCACATGCGTGGAACGCCATACTTATCGGCCTGACGCCATACGGTTTCGGACTGTGGCTCAACGCCGGCAACGCCGTCGAAGCAAGCGACCGCGCCATCGAGAACGCGCAACGAACGTTCAACTTCAATCGTGAAGTCAACGTGGCCTGGCGTATCAATGATGTTGATGCGGTGGTCGTTCCAGAAGCAGGTCGTTGCAGCCGAGGTGATCGTGATGCCACGCTCTTGCTCTTGCTCCATCCAATCCATGGTGGCTGCGCCATCATGAACTTCGCCGATTTTATACGACTTGCCGGTGTAGAAAAGGATGCGCTCGGTGGTCGTGGTTTTACCGGCGTCGATATGCGCCATGATCCCGATGTTGCGATACATATTGAGTGGATGGCTGCGTGCCATATGCTTTACTCCGAAGTGTGGGCCACCGAAGTGGCCCGAAGGGGTTTACCAACTGTGCTTTCGTACGCCCGTTGTTACCAACGATAGTGCGCGAACGCCCGGTTGGCTTCTGCCATACGATGCGTATCTTCACGTTTTTTGACAGCGTTGCCACGGTTTGACGCGGCATCCATCAACTCACCCGACAAACGGGCAGCCATGGTGGTTTCGCTGCGGTTACGCGCAGCGCCGATCAACCAACGGATCGCAAGTGCCTGCGCGCGCTCTGGACGCACTTCGCAAGGAACCTGATAGGTCGCACCACCAACGCGGCGGCTACGGACTTCGATGCCTGGCTTTACGTTATCCAGCGCTTCATGGAAGGTTTGGATAGGATCTTTCTTGGCGCGGGCTTCAACGGTTTCCAACGCACCATAAACGATACGCTCTGCTGCTGACTTCTTACCATCAAGCATCAGGTTGTTCATGAACTTCGAAAGCACGATATCACCGAACTTGGGATCGGGAAGGATGATGCGCTTTTCGGGACGACGACGACGTGACATATTTTATTTCCTTTATCTCATGGGACCAGTGGCAGCGCAGTTGCGCGCCAATCGGCCAGCCAATGGTAACGTTCGAATTACTTCGGACGCTTTGCACCATATTTGGAACGCGATTGCTTGCGGTCCTTGACGCCCTGCGTATCGAGTACGCCGCGAAGCACGTGGTAACGCACACCGGGAAGGTCGCGTACGCGGCCGCCACGGATAAGCACAACGCTATGCTCTTGAAGGTTGTGGCCTTCACCTGGGATATAGGAAATAACTTCACGCTGGTTGGTCAGACGGATCTTTGCAACCTTACGCAAAGCCGAGTTCGGCTTTTTCGGGGTCGTTGTATAAACGCGTGTGCAAACGCCGCGCTTCTGTGGATTTTGGTCCATCGCAGGGACCTTGGACTTGGTCTTCTGCGGGGTCCGGCCCTTGCGGACCAGCTGGTTAATCGTTGGCATATCTTCACCTTGTTTAAAGCGGTTACTTTGGGTGGGCAGCCGTATTTTGCGGTGGAGGCTCAGCCTTTGGCCCACCCGGCCGATCACACAATGTGCTGCTATTCTGAGTTCTTCCCAAATGACCAAAGAGAATCGGTCCTCTGGCCATGGGAAGGCGCGCCATTAGCGCCAGCAGGCGGTCGGGTCAAGTAGTGCCCACGCGTTCGCCCAGCACGGCATTTTCAATCCGGATCCGCCACCACAATAATGCAGCGTTCAATATCGAAAACGTCAGCGCCATAGCCGGTGCACCAAGCAGGAGCGGCAGTAGCGCGATTTCCACGACCACCAATGCGTAATTTGGGTGCTTGATAAAGCGATATGGCCCGCGCTTCACCCGCGGGAAATGCGGCGCGCTGATGATGCGGGTCGTCCACCACCGGCCAATGCTTGTCAGCGTCCAAAAACGGAATGTCTGGCTGGCCACGAACGCGTTGAGCAGCAGCAGATTCGGCCCAGCTGTCGGTTCCGCGAACAGTGCAATCGACACAAGCCAGCCGCTGTGGAGCAATATGAACAAAGGATAATGCTTTGCCCCATGCTCACGGCCGCCTTCAGCCAGCAAACGCCTTGTGTTCGCGCTGGCATAGGCAAGCTCGCCGAGCCGCTGGATAATGACATAGGCAAAGACAATGAGCGCCCAGATTGGCCAATCAAAGAGATTCATGGCGTAAGAACCCCCATCGCACCGACAAATCCCGGCCCAAGCGCAGTTAACAAGGTTGGCTTTGCAATCGGCCCAGCCGCCAACAAAGCGTCCAACACAAACAGCACAGTCGGCGAGCTCATATTGCCATTTGCACGCAGCACCGAACGGGTCATTGCCAAATCATCACCCAGATAGTCCGCAAGCGCATCGACAACACGGCCGCCGCCCGGGTGACAGGCAGGCTCGGCCATATTGGACTTCTCAAGACCGTGCCGCGCCAAGAAATCGTCGCAGACAGGCGCAAAATGGCTGTTCACGAATACAGGAATGTCGCGCGCAAGCACCAGATCAAAGCCCGTGTCACCGATTTCCCAGCCCATCATATCCAGCGTGTCGGGCCAGACATGGCTGGCAAAGGCGGAAAGCCCAGGACCAGGCCCTGCCCCGATCACCGCCGCCGCGCAGCCATCGGCGAACAAGGCAAGCGCGACCATATCTTTTTTGTCCATCCGCGCATGGTCATATGCAAGACTGCACAGCTCAAGGCTTACCAGCAGAACGGGTTTATCCGGATTGGCGCGGAACAGGTCCGCAGCGACGCCAAGGCCAATGACCCCGCCAGCGCAGCCATAACCAAATAAGGGCACGCATCGCGTATCGGGTGCAAATCCCATTTTCGCGATCATCCGGCTGGGCAGGCTTGGCGTCATGGTTCCGGTGGTTGACACAAACACAATCTGGCCGATGTCGGCGGCATGGATGCCTGCACGATCAAGTGCCTGTGCCGCCGCAGCCTCAAACATAGCTGCTGCAGCGTCGGCATATACCGCTGCGCGACCGGCCCACGACCGTGGCGCGAAATAATATTCAGGCGGCATCGCAATATGGCGCTGTTGTATGCCGGTATTGCCCAGAATATCCGCCATGCGCGCCGGTAACGCGTGACCTTTGGCCTGCGCCAATATCGACAAGACCTGATCTTGCGTAATGCCATGCGGCGGCACAGCGGTGCCAAGCGAGAGCAAGCGGGGGGAAGTGGGGGTCATTACGCAATCAGCTACGCCTGTTATCGGCTTTGCGCTAGGTAGACTTTACCCTGCCCCACGGACCTTTGATCGCCAACGTCACTGTTGGTTTCATCATGTTGACAAACAACGTCGACCCATCGGGGGAAAAGCAGCCGCCCGCAAATTCCGTCTGAACGCGGGATTTGGCGATCATATACGTCCGTCCAGTTCCATCAACCCCGCGCAAATGGTTGTCAGATATATCGGTATATTGATCTTCACAGACCAACAAATGACCATTGGGCATGACCGCGATATTGTCGCCATAATTGTAAAATGCCGGATTGGTCGATTCCATATACAGGTCGATCATTCCCGGCGCGTCGCTTTCGCCGAAGAAGCCCTCCTTCTCAGCCGGCCGATATCGGAAAATTTGCCCATACTTTGCAGCGCCGCCGTTGGTGCAGGCAAAAAACAATTCACCCTTGCCCCAGAATATGCCCTCGCCACGTGCGAATAACGCCGCGCCTTTCGCTGCGCCTTGTTTCCGCAGGTCATCGCCGGGGCTTTCAGGGTCGGACAATGGCACCCATTTGACCCGATATTGCTTGCCCTTGCTGACCTGCACTTCGGTCCAGTTTCGCGTATCCTTGATTTCCGCTTCCACAAAGGCAAGCGCCTCTAAGCGGCCACCCTTGGCAAGCTGCCCTATTGCATTGGGGATGAAACGGTACAGCAGGCCGTCGCCGCGATCTTCGGTCAAATAGGCGATACCAGTCCGCGGATCGATACAGGCGGCTTCGTGGTTAAATCGGCCCATTTCCTTCAGCGGCACAGGCGTCACGAGCCCACGATGCTTCGCAGGAACTTCAAATATATAGCCGTGGTCCTTGCCCACGCCGTTGCCGGCCTTGGTCAAATTTTCTTCACATGTCAGCCAGCTGCCCCATGGTGTGACACCGCCAGAACAATTGCGGATAGTACCCGACAAGCTCAACCATTCCGCTTCACGCTGCCCCGTTTTCATATCGTAGATCAATGTTGTGGTGCCGCCCGGCAAAGGCATCATGTCATCCCCCGCCACGCGGTCATATGCCATGAAGTCACGCGCCACTGGACCGGTAAATGGTCCAACCGATTGGTCGCCAACACTTAATTCATGGTTGCGGACAAGCGCAACTTTGCCTTGACCGAGATCAAATGCGCCCATGCCATCGGCAGCGTTGGGGACCAAATATCCATCGTCCATGATATTACCAAGACGAGATATAACGCGGTAATCAAAACCCTGAGGCAAATCGATCAGGTTATTCGGGTCGCGAACCAGTGGGCCATATCCGCCTACTTCGTTCATCCCCGCAACGGGTGCCTGTGCGATGCATCGCGCGGCAAGACCGGCAAAAGCGATGCCCGTCAGGCCAAAACCAAAATGGCGGCGGGTGATATGCATGAAAAGCTCCCGTTTGTGATTACTTGCGTTCTGCACCGGAAAGATGACAACGCCGTTGCAGCTTGATAGAGCGCCCCTAAATCAAACCAAAGGCATTTGTTTCCATGAAAGTACGTACCCGGGTAGCACCTTCACCCACTGGCGATCCGCATGTTGGCACAGCCTATATTGCGCTCATTAACTATTGCTTTGCAAAGAAGCATGGCGGCGAATTCTTGCTGCGGATTGAGGACACCGACCAAGTGCGGTCAACGCCGCAATCGGAAAAAATGATTCTGGAATCGCTCCGCTGGCTGGGACTTAGCTGGGATGAAGGTCCGGATGTTGGCGGACCGCATGGTCCCTATCGCCAGTCGGAGCGTAGCGCGATCTACACCGAACATTGCGACCGCTTGCTGGCCGACGGCCATGCGTTCAAATGCTATTGCACGCCTGAAAAGCTAAGCGCCTCGCGTGCGGCCCAAATGGCGGCGAAGTTGCCGCCCAAATATGACGGCACCTGCCTTTCGCTCACCTCCGACGACTGCGCGAAGCTTGATGCAGACGGCGTGCCGCATGTTGTCCGCATGAAAATTCCGACGACGGGCAAATGCATCGTTCAGGACACATTGCGCGGCGAGATCGAGTTTGAATATTCGGTGGTTGATATGCAGGTCCTGATGAAATCAGACGGATTGCCGACCTATCATCTGGCCAATGTCGTCGATGACCATCTGATGGAAATCACACATGTCATGCGCGGCGAAGAGTGGATTTCGTCGGCGCCAAAGCATTTGTTGCTGTATCAATATTTTGGCTGGGAACCGCCAGTGCTCACGCATTTGCCGTTGCTGCGCAATGCCGACAAATCAAAGCTGTCAAAGCGGAAGAACCCGACCAGCATCTTATATTATCAGCGCGCAGGTTATTTGCCGCAGGCGATGCAGAACTTTCTGGGACTGTTCATCAAATCCGCGAGCGAGGAAGATGAAAAAACCTCGCTGCAAACGCTTATCGACGAATTTGACGTGCACAACATATCGCTCGGCTGCCCGGTTTTCGACACGTCAAAGCTGGACTGGCTGAATGGTCGTTATCTGCGCGAAGAATTGAGCGTATCCGAGTTTCTGGACGCCGTAAAAGCATGGGCATTGAATGACAGCTATCTGACACCCATCGCTGAAATGGCACAGGCGCGGATTACCAAAATGTCCGACCTTGGTGGGCTTACCGCCATGTTCTTCATGAACCGTATTGAGGGCATGACGCTTGAGCGGCTGCGCGATGGCGTGAAGCTGGAACAGGATGTGCAGCGCGCGGCCTATACGATTGCGTTGCAACAGTTTGACGGGATGATCGAATGGCACCGGGACGGTGTTGAGGGAACATTGCGCCGCACCGCCGAAGTTCTGGATGCAAAGTTGAAGGATGTGATCCGGCCATTCTATCTGGCCATAACCGGAAGCGCGCAGGGCGTGCCGTTGTTTGACGCCATCACGCATCTGGGCCGCGACATCATCCGTGAACGGCTGCGCCACGCGATGGAACTGCTTGGGCCAGCGACATCGAAAGAGGTCAAGGCCTGGACCGATTTGCTGACGGCCCCGCCAAAGGCAGAATGAGCGGGCTTTCCCTACCACATGGCTGGGAAGCACCCTTAAGCGCGGCACTGGCAAGCGGAGGCACAGCTGCACTTACAGGGTTTTTGGAGGCCGAGCAGGCGGCTGGCAAAACGATATACCCCGAACGCAGCGCATGGTTTCGTGCGCTTGAACTGACCCCGCTCGATCAGGTGCGGGTGGTCATTTTGGGACAAGATCCCTATCACGGCCCGGGCCAAGCCCATGGGTTGAGCTTCAGCGTGCCGCCCGGTGTCCGCCCGCCGCCAAGCCTTGCGAATATTTACAAGGAACTGGAAAGCGATCTCGGCATACAGCGCCCGTCCCATGGCTTTTTGGAGCATTGGGCGGAGCAAGGCGTGCTGTTGTTGAACAGCGTCCTGACGGTCGAAATGGCCAAGGCCGCTTCGCACAGCCGGAAAGGATGGGAACAGTTCACCGACGCGATTGTTGCGCGCGTGAATGACAAGCCAGAACCGGTGGTGTTCATGCTGTGGGGCGCCTATGCCCATAAGAAAGCGGCCAATGTAGATGCCAGCCGCCATTTGGTGCTGAAAGCTGCGCATCCATCGCCCTTGTCTGCGTATAATGGTTTTCTGGGCTGCAAACATTTCTCGCAATGCAATGCCTTTCTGACTAGCAAAGGCCAGCCCCCGATTGATTGGACCTTGCCCGATGCGGTTTAGTGAACAGTCCCACCGCCGTTTCAATCCGCTGAAAAACGAATGGATTTTGGTGTCGCCGCACCGGGCAAACCGTCCGTGGCAGGGGCAGCAGGACACGCCAGACAATGAAGTGCGGCCAAGCCATGACGCGAACTGCTATTTGTGCCCAGGCAACGAACGCGCTGGCGGGGTACACACCCCCGATTACAAAAATGTCTTCATTTTCGACAATGACTTTGCCGCGCTGATGCCGGGAGACGGGGGCGAAACGGACGAAGACAACGCTTTGTTTCGTGCAGCACCTGCCCATGGCGCATGCCGGGTCATTTGTTTCTCGCCAGACCATGGAAAGACATTGCCCGAAATGCCGGTGGCCGAGATCGCCGCCGTCGTCGACAACTGGGCATCGCAGGAATCCGAGCTGTCGGCCAACCATGCCTATGTGCAGATCTTTGAAAACAAAGGCGCGATGATGGGCTGTTCCAGCCCGCACCCGCACGG
This sequence comes from uncultured Sphingomonadales bacterium, assembly GCA_937898535.1. GTDB lineage: Bacteria > Pseudomonadota > Alphaproteobacteria > Sphingomonadales > Sphingomonadaceae > Sphingorhabdus_B. The sequence goes on from CALDKP010000048.1 coordinate 8,119, forward strand.
ACAAATATGGGCGACCGATTATGTCCCCGCCGAACCGGCGCGTGAGGACGAAACGCAGGCCGAATATTTCGACAAACATCAAAGCGCGATGCTGCTGACTTATGCCGCACAAGAGGCAGAGGACGGAGCGCGAACCGTCGCCATAAATGACCATTGGATTGCGGTTGTGCCTTATTGGGCAAGCTGGCCGTTTGAGATCCTCCTGCTCCCGCGCTTTGCTGTCCAGCGGCTGCGTGCGCTGACTTCCGCACAGCGTCATGATTTAGCCGGCATCCTAAAGGCCGTCACGACCGCTTACGACAATCTGTTCCAGACAAGCTTTCCTTATTCGATGGGGTGGCATGGCGCGCCAAGCGCAACACCGGACGCCCCGCACTGGCAACTGCACGCCCATTTTTATCCGCCCCTGCTGCGTTCCGCGAGCGTGCGCAAGTTCATGGTGGGATATGAAATGCTGGCCGAAGCGCAACGTGACCTGACGCCCGAAGCGGCGGCCGAGCGGTTACGCGCGCAAAGCAAAATCCATTACCGGAGCAAGGCATGACGCCGCTGGATAAGGCGCTATCTGACAAGGTCAGTGCGGCCTTTGCGCAACGATTTGGGGTAGCGCCTGATCTGGTGGCCCGCGCGCCCGGTCGGGTGAACCTGATTGGCGAGCATACAGACTATAATGACGGGTTTGTCCTGCCCTGCGCAATTGGCCCATCGACGATGGTTGCCGCCAGCCGGCGTGACGATAACGCTGTGCATGTTGTCGCTATCGACTTTGACAACGCATTGGATACGTTCAACCTCAAGCAACCCATCGAACGCAACACGGACCAGCCCTGGGCCGATTATGTCCGCGGCATGATGATGGCCCTGCAAAATGCGGGGCATGCGCTTACCGGCGCGAACTTGGCGATCGCAGGCAATGTGTCCAAAGGTGCGGGCCTGTCGTCATCGGCCTCGCTTGAGGTCGCTGTGGGCAAAGCGATGCTCGCCTTGGCCGAGATCGAGATTGACCACACCCGCCTCGCGCAAATCGCGCAAAGTGCTGAATGCGACTTTGTGGGCACCAAATGCGGCATCATGGACCAGCTCATTTCCGCCCAAGGCAAAGCCGGCCATGCGCTCTTGATCGACTGCCGAAGCCTTGCACTGACAGATGCACCCGTGCCTGATGACATTGCCGTCATGATTGTGCATTCCGGCGTTACACGTGGGCTGGTCGACGGGCACTATAACGAACGCCGCCGCCAATGTGAGGCAGCCGCCAAAGCGATGGGTGTGGCCGCGCTGCGTGATGCGAACCTCGATATGCTTGCGGCGGCAGGGCTGGATGCCGTCACGACGTCACGGGCACGCCATGTAATCACCGAGAACCAACGGACTTTGGATGCAGCGGGCGCGCTTGCGACAAACGACCTGACCACGCTTGGGGCGCTGATGGCGCAAAGCCATGCATCGATGCGCGACAATTTCGAGATTACCGTTCCCGCCATTGATGAATTGGTCGCGCTGTTGCAACAGGCGATAGGTCCAGTGGGTGGCGCACGGATGACCGGCGGCGGCTTTGGCGGCGCGACGTGTGCGCGCAATCTGCACCGGCTCGGCATGGCTGTAACCTTGATCGAGGAGAACGCGGTCTATACGTCGTGCCCGTTCAGCAATCTGGTTCTGCACGGATCGCGCGACATCGCCGCGCAGCAGTTCAATTATGAGGCGATCGCGCGCGAAGGCGAGGAACATGGAGAGGACGGCGAGGCGTTGCTGGCCATCGAGAAGCGTGGCGATGCCGCGCTGTTGCGGGCAGATCGTTATGACCCCGAGATAGAAGCGTTCTTCGGGAACGTCTTCCTCATCAATTGACTCGTGCGCGGCTGTTTCGAGATCGACCATGAGTTGGGCGACTTGCGGCGGACCCCAGTGGAAGCCGGGACGCGCCGGGCCGCATCGAAATCGCGCTGCGCCTGAAATTCCTCAACGACGTCGGCCTGAACTACCTGAGC
>CALDKP010000049.1 GCA_937898535.1 uncultured Sphingomonadales bacterium
TGGCCGTTGATGGCGGCTGGTTGGCGCGCTAACGTCCGGCTATGTCAAAGCCAGTCGTTTTCTTCGGTGAATTGCTTATTCGGCTAACTGCACCGGGGCGAGAGCTGCTTATGCAGTCGCCTGCCTTTGACATCCAAGTGGGTGGTGCTGAGGCAAATGTTGCCGTTGGCCTTGCACATTTGGGGCATGCGACGACGATGATCAGCGCGGTTCCCGACAACGCGTTGGGGCGCGGCGCGGTGTCATCGATCCGCGCGCATGGTGTCGACTGCAAAAAGGTCCAGATTCGCGACGGGCGCATGGGTCTGTATTTTCTGGCGCAGGGCGCGGGGCTGCGTGCTTCTGAAATCGTTTATGACCGATTGGGTTCAAGCTTCGCGCAGGCGACGGCAGCGGATTTTGATTGGGATGAATTGCTCGCACATGCGCAGATGCTGCATTTGTCGGGCATTACGCCGGCACTCGGGCCGCAATCTGCAGAGGCCGCATTAGCGGCGGCCAAAGCGGCGGTGCGCCTGGGCGTGCCGATTTCATTTGATGGCAATTATCGCGCAATGTTGTGGGAACGTTGGGACAGCAACCCGCGCGCGATCCTGAACGAATTGATCGGCATGGCGGATATATTGTTCGGCAACCACCGCGATATATCTTTGGTGCTGGGTAAGGATTTCTCCGGCGACGGCGCCGACCGCAGGCGCGAAGCTGCACAGGCGGCTTTTGATGCATATCCATCGTTAAAACTGATTGCGTCGACCGCGCGGCATCTCGTCAGTGCTGATCATCACCAATTGTCGGCGCGTGTCGATTTGCGCGACAGCTTTGCGCAAACTGACGAGGTTGATGTCACCGGCATTATCGACCGCATTGGCGCAGGCGATGCTTTTGCCGCAGGTGTGCTGCATGCGCATTTTGCGGGCGGTGACGCCGACGCTTTGGCGAAGACGGGCCTTGCGCTGACATGCCTCAAACATTCATTGCCGGGTGATGCAAGTTTGTTTGGGCAGGCTGACATCGACGCGTTTGTCGACGGAAATCTTGACGTTCGGCGCTAACCATTTCAGTCGCCGGGCTGTTTTGGGCGGGGCAATGGCCATCGCTGCGGTGCCGACATATGCGTTTAAAGCGCAATCACATCTCCGCATTTTAAAAGGCATAAGATACGGCGTGGCCGAACGCTTCGCTGCGCCGCGTGCGGTGCCATTTGTTACGCCCTCGGCTGGTGCTTTTGCGTCATTCGGGCCAGCCTGTCCGCAGTCCGGCAACCGTTACCTTCCGGCAAGCGAGGATTGCCTGTTCCTCAATCTGTGGGCGCCAAAGGCAAAGGCAAAGCAGCCCCGACCGGTCATGGTCTATTTCCATGGCGGAGCCTATTCAACAGGAAGCGTCACGGACCCTGTAAATGACGGCGCGGCGCTGGCTTCACATGGCGATGTTGTTGTCGTGACCGTCAACCATCGGCTCAACGCCTTTGGCTATTTATATTTGCCCGAACGTTTCCCCGACAGCGGCAATGCGGGGCAATTGGACCTGATCCTCGCGCTGCAATGGATTCAGGCACATATTGCCGAATTTGGCGGTGACCCCAGTAATGTGACGGTCTTTGGACAATCGGGCGGCGGCGCGAAAATTGCGACTTTGATGGCAATGCCCGCAGCCAAAGGCCTGTTCCACAAGGCCATTACCATGAGCGGCCAGCAGGTAACCGCGACAGGCCCGTTAAATGCGGAGAAGCGCGCGGCCGCGCTTCAGGCCGCACTGAACGGGCAAGACTCGGCAACAGTGTCTGCAGAACAGTTGGTCGCTGCCTTGTCGGCGCAAGATCCCATATTGGGCGGCGGCGTGTATATGGGGCCCGTGCTGGATATGCGTCATTTGCACCGGCATCCATTTTGGCCAGACGCTGCGCCGCCATCATTGGAAATCCCTATGATGTTGGGAAATACGGTGCTGGAATCACGGGCATTTTACGCGCCGAATGCCAAGCAATTGGCGGGGCTTGATTTCGATAATCTGGCGCGTCGCGTTGCCCCTGAAATGCGGATTGATGCGCAGCCCGAATGGGTGGTTCGGCAATTCCGATCGCAATATCCGGATGCGTCGCCATTGGAATTGTTCCACCGCATCGTGACTACAGCGCGCAGTTGGCGTGGGCAGGTTATAGAGGCAGAGGAACGCGCCAAGGCAGGTGCCCCCGCCTTTGTGTATCAGCTCGATTTTGAACAGGCCAAACACACCGACGATATCGGGCTCTCGTTCGGAACTGTCCCCGAACCATCAATTGACCAGCAGGCGATGAGCGTGCGGATCATGGATGCGTTTGTCCGCTTTGCGCGCACGGGCAATCCGGGCTGGCAGCCCTATAGTTTGGCGAAGCGCGAAACGATGATTATTGACACGAACAGCCGCGTGGAGAATGATCCGCGCAAGTGGGAACGCGAACTATTTGCACGCATCCCCTATATTCAGCCCGGCACTTGAACGCCTTATTTGGGCGTAACAGGGTAGCTGATGATGAGGCTGAGGGGGTTGTTGCCCGTTTGCTTGATGCCCACCACAGCGCCGTCGTATAAATATGCCGCCATCCCCGGGCGTATCCGTTGCGAAACGCCATCGGAGGTGACTTCGCCTTCGCCCGACAGGACATAATAGACTTCGTCATGCGCAATAGGGTGCAGCCCGATTGCCGCGCCCTTGTGCAACACCCGTTTGCGAAATTCCATAGTCCGCGGCTGCGGCACCACGTCGCTGATACGATAGGCGGTGCTCATGCCGATTGCGCCATGGGGCGGCGCTTCCTGCCGAACAACATCGCGTTCGTTGACCACGACCATCGGCGGTGCCGCCAAGAGCATGAGCAGGGAGAAAATCATATGCCGTTGCTCACTGCCGCATAGCGCGATCGCGTGCCGACATGGTTTCTTGCGCCGGAGCCTTTTGGCCGGGATAGAGACCGGATGTGGGCTCCATAGTGTCAAGGTTCCAATCGGCCTCTACAAATGGCGTTGCCGTTGGCTTTGGCGATGGGTAGGCGCTAACATCGGTTTCATCGTCGATGATTTCACCGCGCCCTTCGGCGATGAAAAACAGCACGCGGATATCATCTGCGTCCCGATCCCACGGACGTGCACCCGCATTGGCCAGCACATGGGTTTCAACATCACGTGCCGGTAGGACTGAAATGTTCGATGGCCAGATAACGGGTTTATTTACTTCAATCAGCTTGGCGCGCGTTTCGCCATAGCGGCCAAACATGGGCAATGGATTGCCAAATTTATCGACCGCAATGTTGTCGCGCCCATGATAGCGCAGATCACCGTCGCCGCCGAGCATGAGAAATGGCAAATCCTTGTCGGTGGAGGGGCCACCGCGCATCACGTTGCCGACGGCTGTCATCTCGCCGGTCACATAAGGCTGGCCAGCCCATTCGAGCGCCATCAGATTATAATGCATCGCGCGCTTGCCCGGATCGTAGATCAAATTGTTGATCATCGCCGCCTGTGCGCCGCCCTTGATCAACGGGCTGCGTTCGACATTATGCGCCCAAATGTTGCGGTAAAACAGGATGCCTGTCGCATTGTCATGAATGAGTGAGCCTTTGCTGTGCTCGCCCTTTGGGTGGCTGGTATCGGCAAGGCCTTCGGCCGCCAGATTGTAGGAAAAAGTGATGTTGCGGCTGGTCCCGTTGCGCCATTCTTCCAATGTTTTTCCGGTAAAGCGTGGTCCGCTTGCCGACATGTTTTCGTCAATGCCCCAGCTTAAGGTGCAGTGGTCAATGATCACATTATGTGCCGCCACGGTGGAGAGAGAGTCCGCTTCCCAGCCGCTGCGCTTTGCCTGTCCGTCTGCGCCGGTCTTAACCCGGATATGCCGGATGATGACGTCATGACCGCGCACATCGATGCCGCCCTTGATAATAGTAATGCCGGGTGAGGGCGCTGTCTGTCCTGCAATGGTCAGGAAGGGCTCTTTGATTTCAAGTGATGTGCGCTTGAGGTCGATGACGCCGCCAACCTCGAACACAATGATCCGCGGGCCTTTTGTTTCGATGGCCGCTTTCAGCGTTCCGGGCCCGTCTGCCGCAAGGCTGGTGACACGAATAATCTGCCCGCCGCGTCCGCCGACGGTTTCCTTCGCCCACCCGACGGCACTAGGAAACGCAAGCGTTCCAGCCTGCGCTGGAACCGCAGCCCAAGTGAGGCCCAAAAGCAACAACATCCGAATAAGCATATGCATCTCCTTGGAAGCTATCTTGACATGAAGGCCAGTTCGCAGCAACGTATAAATGACACCGGTTACCTTAAGTGCGTTTGGGTCAAACTGCCCATCGCCCGACAGGTGCCCGAAGTTATTAAAAGCGGCAATATAGCGTTAAAAGACGCAGCCGGAACGGAGAGGATGCGCTGGTTTCCATCGCGTCCCGAATCAAAAAGACACCGGTATCAATTCCGGGTCATTGCGAAGGGAAGTGGGAATGATTAAATCTGGATCGCGTGAATTTAGCAAAAATGCGACGAAATTCTTGTCGGCGGTTTCACTTAGCGTTTTGGCAGTAGGCACGGCCCATGCGCAAGACGCAGCAGCCGAAAATGCCGCCGCTGAAACTGCACCTGCAGACGAAGGTGATGCAATTGTTGTCACCGGTTTCCGCGCTTCGTTGGAAGCTGCGCTGAACTTGAAGCGCGATTCCGTCGCCGCAGTGGACGCGATTGTAGCGGAAGACATTGCAAAATTCCCTGACCAAAACCTTGCGGAATCGCTTCAGCGTATTCCGGGCATTTCGATCAGCCGTGATGGCGGCGAAGGCCGGTCGATCACGGTTCGTGGTCTCTCGTCGCAGTTCACGCGCGTGCGCGTTAACGGCATGGAGACAATTGCTACCTCGACAGACGGCGCTTCTGCAAACCGCGACCGTGCGTTCGATTTCAACGTATTTGCATCCGAGCTTTTCAGCAGCCTTGTGGTTCGTAAAACCGCAGAAGCATCGCTTGACGAAGGTTCGCTGGGTGCAGTTGTCGACCTAAATACCGGCAATCCTTTGGCGGGCCGCGCTGGTCTTAACGGCGCGCTGTCGGTCGTGGGCTCGTACAATGATCTGGCGAAAGACCTTGGACCGCGCCTTGCCGGTTTGCTGAGCTGGCGCAATGATGCCGGTACGCTCGGTGCGTCGATTTCGGCCGCTTACTCGAAAACCAGCACATTGGAACTTGGCAACAACTCAGTCCGTTGGGCGCAGGCACGTTTTGACGGCGTCGATGCAACCAACTGCTTCACCACCGTGAACAGTGGCGGAACCTATGTACCAAGCACCGCTTGTGACCGCGCAGCGACAGCATTCCATCCGCGTATTCCGCGTTACGGCGAAGTTGCCCATGATCGTGAGCGCTTGGGCCTGACCGGTTCGGTGCAATATTCGCCAACCGACGCAACCAAGCTTTCGATCGACGCCCTATTTTCAAAATATGACGCGTCACGTGAAGAGCAATGGGGCGAAGTATTGCTGCGTTCCAACGAGCGTTCGATCAATGTCGTGAACCCCGTCTACGATGCCAACAACAACATGATTGCGGCGACGCTGAATGATGCATGGGTACGTACCGAGCATTATTTGCGTGAATCGCAAACCAAATTCTATCAGGTTGGCGGCACATGGGATCAGGATGTTACCGACAATTTGCGTTTCACCGCATTGGGTGGCGTGTCAAAATCTAACGCCGACATCCCGGTTGAAACGACAGTCATTTTCGACGACCGTGATGCGATGGGCTATAGCTATGACTACAGGGACATGGCGCGTCCAAAGCTGACTTTCGGAACCAGCGTTATGGATCCTGCAAACTTCCAGCTTGCAGAAATCCGCGACCGGCCTTCGAACGTGACCAACCGCTTCAAAACCGCGCAATTGCGGACCGAGTGGGATGTCAGTGAAAATATCACATTGAAGGCGGGTGCCGTATGGCGCCGGTTCAACTTTGATGCCGAAGCCTACACCCGCGATACCGCTGTTTGCGGTAATGGCGGCACAAGCTTGGTAACCAGCACAGCGGGCACAATCACTTGCTCGGCAAGCAGCCTGTTTGGGCCAACAGCCGTTTATGGTTTTGCGGTTACGCCAGCTTTGTCGCAATCGTTCAGTCTGGGCAACGCAGGTCAGCCAGCTGGAAACTCAAATGGCTGGCTCGTGCCTAATCTCGACGCCGCAACCGCGTTCACTGGTTTGTACAGCCGTACGCCAGCAAATGATGCCGGCAACATCCGCGGCGTTCAAGAAACGACCAAGGGTGCGTATCTGCAAGCGGATGCCAAGGGCGAAGTCCTTGGGGTGGAATATGCACTGAATGCAGGCATCCGTTATGCGAAGACTGACCAGTCTTCATATGGCCTTGTCAGCGGTGTCACCGCAACGGTCACCCGTAGCTATGACGACTGGTTGCCATCGGCAAACCTCGCTTTGTACCCAACGGAAAGCACGATCGTGCGCTTTGCGGTTGCCGACGTGATGACGCGCCCAACGCTGGGTTCGTTGACCCCAGGTGGTTCGGCCGACGGATTTAACTACCGCGTCACCAGCGGTAACCCGTTCCTCGATCCCTATTGTGCGCGAAACTATGACTTGTCGTTGGAATGGTATTTCGCGCCACAGGCCGTGTTGTCGGTTGCAGTCTTCAAGAAGGACGTAAGCACCTTTACGCAGTCTGCATCCATCACGGGTGCCACGTTCGCGCAAACCGGATTGCCAGCATCTGTATTGAGCCCAGCATCTCCGGCCGCGCTTAACCCTGCACAGCAGCTGGAACCGCGTTGGACATTGTCGACGACAGTCAATGGTTCGGGTGCGAAGCTGAAGGGAATCGAGTTGGCTGCGCAAATTCCGTTCAGCGCGTTCACAGATGGTATGCTTTCCAACTTCGGCATCCTTGCAAACGCGACGTTCATTGACTCGAACGCGAGCTTCAATGTCCAAGGCCCTGCAATTGCTCCAGGTGGTGCTTTGCAGAATGCGGTCGTCAGCAATACGCTGGGCAATGTCACCAAAAAGGCATTTAACGGCACGCTCTATTATGATGACGGCAAGTTCAGCGCCCGCGGGATGCTGAGCTATCGTGGCCGCTATCATGAAGGCGCAAGCGGTACGGGCAACATTTTGGAAGGTTATGGCGCAACCACCAACTTTGACGCCTCTGTCCGTTACAAGCTCACAGAGTGGATGGAAGTATCTGTAGAAGGCAACAACTTGCTGGATACCTATCGCTATCGGTTCACCGACTTTGATGCAGACCGCAACTATGAGAACAACCATTTTGGCCGGACTATCCTGTTTGGTGCACGCTTCAAAATGTAATCTGCGGATTGTCTAAAACGTAAAAATGGGACTGGTCATCGGATAAAGTGGCCAGTCCTTTTTTGTGCAAGGGTGTGGATATGGAATGTGATCGCCGGACAAGTCTTGCCCTGATCGGGAGTTTACCCCTGATTTCCAGTCCGGCGTTGGGGCAGGGCGCAGCCGCCAGCTCAAGCCTCGACCCACATGCCGCGATGCAATGGGCCCAGGGGATTGAGGGACAACGCAAGGCTGACCTTGGCAATGGCAGCTATCTCAACCCCATATTTGCTGGCGACCATCCAGACCCGGCATTGTTGCGCGATGGCGATGATTATTATCTGACTTTTTCCAGTTTCGATGCCTATCCCGGCATTGTGATTTGGCACAGCCGCGACGTTGTGAATTGGCAGCCTGTTACCGCCGCGCTCAAGACACCTATCGGCTCGGTTTGGGCCCCGGATTTGGCCAAGCACAAAGGCCGCTATTATTGCTACATCCCTGCGCGCACCCCGCAGAAAAAGTCGATCTACGTCATATTTGCCGATGACATTCGTGGACCGTGGAGCGAGCCGGTTGACCTGAACTTACCCTTGCATATTGACCCTACCCATGTTGCCGATGACAGAGGTCAACGCTGGCTGTTTCTATCCGGCGGCGATCGTGTGCGCCTTTCTGCTGACGGCTTGTCGACCATTGGTAAGGTAGAGCATGTATATGATCCGTGGAGATATCCCGAAGATTGGGTCGTTGAAACCTTTGCGCCGGAAGGCCCCAAAATCGTCAAGCGCGGTGCTTATTATTATATGACGACGGCAGTGGGCGGGACTGCTGGTCCGCCTACGGGGCATATGGTCATCATGGCACGCAGTCGGGCACTTGCCGGGCCATGGGAAGATTGCCCACGCAATCCGTTAATCCGCACGCAGTCCGCACGTGAAAAATGGTGGTCGCGCGGCCATGCCACATTGTTCGAGGGCCCCGATGGAGGCTGGTGGATGATGTATCATGGCTATGAAAACGGCTATTGGACATTGGGCCGACAGGCGTTGTTGGAACCGGTCGAATGGGCCGAAGATGGCTGGCCCAGACCATTGGGCGGTGACTTGTCGCGCCCAATCAAAAAACCGATTGAAGCCGGTGTGCGGCAACATGGAATGGCATTGTCTGATGATTTCCAAACCGACCGCATGGGGACCGCTTGGGCTTTCTATGACCCAGAGCCCAACGAAGCGTCCCGCCTGCAGCGTTTGGACGGAACATTATATATGCAGGCAAAAGGCAAAACGCCGTCGGACTGTGCACCCTTATGCTGTATCGCGGGCGACCAAGCCTATCGCGTAACGGTCGATATCGACGCCGATGAAGGCACGGAGGCAGGCTTGTTGTTATTCTATAACCGCCGCCTCTATGCAGGCCTTGGATTCGGGAACGGGGCACTCATGATGCACCGTTATGGCCTGCAGAGGTCACGCGGTGCCCATTCCGCACAGGACAATTCTGGGAAGCTGTCTATCCGGCTGACCAATGATCGCAACATCCTGACGATCCATACAAGCAATGATGGCCGACTGACATGGCGTAAGTTCGATGTGCAAATGGAAGTGTCCGGTTACCACCATAATGTCGCTTATGATTTCCTGTCCTTGCGTCCGGCGCTGTATGCCGCAGGGCAAGGGCAGGCGCGCTTCCGCAATTTCACCTATGAGGCGTTATGACATTTGATCGGCGTACATTAATGGCCATGGCCGCGGCGAGCGTCGCGGGATCAGCCTTTGGGCAAACACCTCCTCCTGTTTCGAAATCGGCGTTGCCA
>CALDKP010000050.1 GCA_937898535.1 uncultured Sphingomonadales bacterium
ACATAATCCTGCGTTGGTCGGGGCAAGACAAGCGTCAGATGCCCGTTGAAACGGCGGGCAAGATCAAGCCCCGCCTGCAACCGGCTTTCAAAGGCCGCGTCTCCGCCAGCATGTACCATGATAGATTTCATCATCATTTCCTTTTCATACGCCAGAATAGGCCGACTCGGATTGATGCGATTGAGTGTAGGCCGATGCCGAGCAAAGTCTTTGATTGATATCAAACACCGCAAAATGCTTCCAAAGCGGAAAATATTATGTCAGCGATGACGGATGGATGACGCGGGGCAAGCGAAGAATGAGGTAATCGTGCGGGGTGCGCGCGTCACCGATGCTCAAGCAATAGCCGACATTTATGCGCATCATGTTGTGAACGGCACCGCCAGTTTCGACACCGTGCCGCGGACGTTGGATCAAACCGAACAGAAGATTGCGGACATTTTGGCCCATGGCTGGCCGTTCTTGGTTGCCGAGCGCGAAGGGGCGACATTGGGCTATGCCTACGCAACGGCATTTCGAGACCGGCCTGCTTATGGCTTCGCGTGCGAAAATTCGATTTATGTGCACGCCCAAAATGTGGGGCAGGGGATCGGTGTCCTATTGATGCGTCAGCTGCTGGATGCAGCGCACGCATGTGGTTTCCGGCAAATGATTGCGGTGATCGGCGGCGGAGAGCCTGCGTCAGTGGCACTACATACGAAAATGGGATTCACTTTTGCCGGCCGGATGCGATCGGTTGGTCGGAAATTTGGCCGCTGGCTTGACAGCGTGTACATGCAGGCCGAGCTTGGAGAGGGAGACCGGACCGCGCCAGCGCGCGAGCCGGGATGAAGGAGAGAAGATGATGGCAGAGTTTGAACTGGTCGCTGACGGCCTGCGCTTCCCGGAAGGCCCAGTGGTCATGCCCGACGGCAGCGTTATTTTGGTCGAAATTGCCGAGGGGCAAATTACGCGCGTACGGCCTGACGGTAGCAAGTCCGTCGTCGCAAAGACAGGCGGCGGTCCCAACGGCTTGGCACTTGGCCCCGACGGCAAATTATACTGCTGCAACAATGGCGGCTTTGAATATATGGAAGCCAATGGCTTTCTCGCGCCGCACGGCATTGCGCAGGATTACTCCGGCGGCCGGATTGAACGCATCGATATCGATACCGGCGCAGTCGAGATACTTTATAAATCGGGTGACTTTGGCTGCAGCCTGCGTGGCCCGAACGACATTGTCTTTGATGCGCATGGCGGGTTCTGGTTCACGGACCATGGCAAGATCGATTATGCCAAACGCAGCCATGATGTGGTCGGCATCTTTTATGCGAAGGCAGATGGCAGCCATTTGGAAGAGGTTATTTTTCCGTCGAACAACCCCAATGGCGTCGGCCTGTCGCCCGATGGCAAGACATTATATGCCGCCGAAACCTACACGTGCCGTTTGATGAAGTTCAACATCACGTCGCCCGGCAAAGTTGCGCCGGATGCGGGTCCGGGCGGGCCGGGGATTCCGGTGTATCGTCCAGCCGGGTATAAATTCTTCGACAGCCTTGGTGTCGAAGCAAGCGGCAATATCTGCATCGCGACGATTGGGGAGTGCGGGATCAGCGTGATTTCTCCGGATGGTGAGCTGGTCGAATTTGTTGCGACCGATGATATCTTCACCACCAACATTGCGTGGGGCGGAGACGATATGATGGACGCGTATATCTGCCTGTCGGGCAGTGGGCGTCTCGTGAAAACCCGTTGGGCGCGGCCGGGGCTTAAGCTGCAATATTGAGATCGGATTATCGCACATGCCACGGCACAAGGAAGCGCATCTTATTGACCGCATCGGTTGGCTGCGTGCGTCCGTCCTTGGCGCGAATGATGGCATCGTTTCGACCGCGAGCCTGATTGTGGGCGTGGCGGCGGCGCAAGCGTCGCCCGCGACCATATTAATGACCGGCATTGCGGGCCTCGTGGCGGGTGCGATGTCGATGGCCGCTGGCGAATATGTGTCGGTCAGTTCGCAATCCGACACCGAAAATGCTGATCGGGCCCGCGAGACAGAAGAGCTGGCCACGGTCCCTGATAAGGAACGCGAGGAACTGGTCGGCATTTATGAAGCCCGGGGGCTTGACCGGGCGCTGGCGGAGCAAGTTGCGGACAAACTGACCGCGCATGACGCGCTGGCGACGCATCTGCGCGATGAACTTGGCATGGCAACGCATACCGCGGCGCGCCCCGTGCAGGCGGCTTTGGCTTCGGCTGGTTCCTTCGCGATTGGCGCGGCGCTGCCGTTGGCAATGGTGCCCTTGTCGCCTGCCGCCACTCTCAGCTGGACCGTATCGATTGCGGCGCTTTTGTTCCTTGCCATTCTGGGTGGCGTCGGTGCGAAAGCGGGCGGGGCGCCGATGGACAAAGCTATTTTTCGGGTGACCTTTTGGGGTGCAATTGCAATGGCGGCAACTGCAGCGATTGGATCGCTGTTCGGCACAACAATCGCCTGAGGCATTGCATGACATTTAATACGGTAATTTTTGACTTCGGCGGCGTCATCACGTCGTCACCGTTTGAGGCGTTTAACCGGATGGAGGCGGACCGCGGCCTGCCCGAGGATTTCGTACGCCGGGTGAATTCGGTGGATCCGGACAATAATGCCTGGGCCAAATTCGAACGCGCCGAATGCAGCGCGACCGAATTTGACGCGCTGTTTGCTGCCGAAGCGCAGGCACTGGGGCATCAATTGGACGGTGCGTCGGTTATCGCCTGCCTTGCTGGCGAAATCCGTCCAGACATGGTGGCCGCGCTTGATCAACTCAAATCGCTTGGCTTTGCGCTGGGGTGCATCACCAACAATGTGCCGTCTGGCAAAGGCGCAGGCATGGCGGTGAGCGATGCAAAAGCGGCGGCGGTGGCGGCGGTGATGGAACGGTTCGACCATATCATTGAATCGAGCAAAGCGGGTGTCCGTAAACCTGACCCGCGCATCTATAATATGATGTGTGAAGCGCTCGCGGTTTCTCCGCCACAATGCATCTACCTTGATGACCTTGGCATCAACTGCAAACCCGCAGCAGCGATGGGCATGGCTGCGATAAAGGTTGCCAGCGGCGCGCAAGCATTGCGCGAATTGGGCACGCTATTGGCGTTGACCTTTACACCCGTTGAGGTCTAGGCGGGAGCCGTTCCGTCTCTCCCAACTATTGGAGCACTTCATGGCGAAAAAACTTTTCCCGGACGCGGCATCCGCGCTCGACGGCCTGCTCAAAAACGACATATTGATTGCCAGCGGCGGCTTTGGCCTGTGCGGCTTGCCCGAGCGATTGCTGGATGCCGTCCGCGACAGTGGGGTCACTGGCCTGACTTTCGTGTCCAACAATGCCGGTATCGACAATGAAGGCATTGGCAAGCTGCTGCGTACCAAGCAGGTGAAGAAGATGATCTCGTCCTATGTGGGTGAGAATAAGGAGTTTGAGCGGCAGTATCTGGCGGGCGAGCTTGAGGTGGAATTCTGCCCGCAAGGAACGCTGGCCGAACGGATGCGCGCTGGTGGCGCTGGCATTCCCGGTTTTTATACCAAGACGGGCGTCGGCACTTTAGTGGCCGAGGGTAAGGAAGTGAAAGATTTTGGCGGTGAGGAATATATCCTCGAACGCGGCATTTTTGCGGACCTGTCGATCATCAAGGCGTGGAAGGCCGATGAAAGCGGTAACCTTATATTCCGCAAGACGGCCCGCAATTTCAATCTGCCCGCCGCCACCTGCGGCAAGGTGTGCGTGGTTGAGGTGGAGGAGGTTGTTCCCGTTGGGTCACTCGACCCCGACTGCATCCATTTGCCCGGCGTCTATGTGCAGCGCATGATCGTTGGCGCGCCTTATGACAAGAAGATCGAGTTCCGCACCGTACGCGAAAGGGAAAACGCATGATCGATAAGCCAGTTCCTATCGACCTTGTGCCTTATGCCGATATGCTGGGCGATAGCCGCGAATTTTTGCGCGTCTGGGCGAAGCAAGGTGGACCGGTAACCTGCTTTATCAACCCGGTCCCAGTCGGCAGCGATCCCATGGGTTATGGCGTCGCTTTGGTGGATTGTATTCGCCACGGTGCCAAAACCTGGGCGCGCGCTACGGGAATATCCGAGGCTGACGCCCTTGCGCGGATTTGGGAGGGTGTCGACGCGGAACGTGCCAACCCAACCGATTTGCCGACTGAACACCCCACCACCGATGAAGATGGATTGATACATTGAGCTGGACCCGTGACGAAATGGCAGCCCGAGCGGCAAAGGAATTGCGCGACGGTTATTATGTGAACCTGGGCATTGGCATCCCCACGCTGGTTGCCAACCATATCCCGGCGGGCGTCGAAGTGACGCTTCAGTCCGAAAATGGCATGTTGGGCATCGGGCCTTTCCCTTTTGCCGGGGAAGAGGATGCCGACCTTATCAATGCCGGCAAGCAAACGATCAGCGAGCTGCCGCAGACCGCATATTTCGATAGCGCCGCCAGCTTCGCCATGATCCGCGGTGGGCATATTGACCTGACCGTGCTGGGTGCGATGGAAGTGGCTGAAAATGGTGACATCGCCAACTGGATGATCCCCGGCAAGATGATCAAGGGCATGGGCGGGGCAATGGACCTTGTCGCTGGTGTAAAGAAAATCATCGTCGTGATGGAGCATAACGCCAAGGACGGCTCGCCAAAGTTCATCCCCGCATGCACATTGCCGCTGACGGGCAAAAATGTCGTCGATATGATCATCACGGATTTGGGGGTTTTCCAACGCCCCGACAAATCGTCGCCGTTCAAGCTAATTGAAGTTGCACCGGGGATCACCGTTGATGAAGTCGCAGGCAAAACGACTGCGCATTATGAGGTCGCGATTTAATCGGTACGATGCGGCGCTTCATTATATCCTTGATTGCCGCTTCTGCATTGGGGCTGGCCAGCTGGTATTTTTTATACTCGGCGCCGGCGACGAGCCAGGTCGCGGTGGTGCTGCGCAAACTTGTAAAGACACCCCCTGATCTGCCCGATCAGCCGGATGAATGGCGCGGTCGGATCGATTATGGCAAACTCGACCAGCAATTTGCCGCGCTGACGCAGCGTTCCGAAATGGCTGGGCTCGCGGTAGCAATCGTTGAAGACGGCGAGCTGCGCTTTGTCCATGGCTATGGCGTTGTGGACCGTTCCACGAACGCCCCTGTTACCACCCATACGGTGTTCCGATGGGCTTCGGTTTCAAAGACGGTCGCCGGCACGCTGGCGGCATCGATGGCGAGCGAAGGCGCGCTTGATTTGCGAAAGCCGGTGTCGAGCTGGCAAAGTTCGCTGCGTTTGCCCGGTGGCGCGGAGTCGCGGATCAGCTTTGCGCAGTTGCTGGCGCAGCAGAGCGGACTAACCAAAAACGCATATGATGAAAAGCTGGAGGATGGGCAGGACCCGCGCGTTATTCGCGCCAGTCTGGCAGAAGCGCCACTACAATGTACGCCCGGTACCTGCCACACCTATCAAAACCTCGCCTTCGACACCGCCAGTGAGATATTGGCCAAAGCGGGCAAGCGGTCCTATCCTGATCTGGTCAGCGAACGTTTCTTTTTGCCGCTGGGCATGACCAGCGCGAATTTCGGCATGGCAGGACTGACGGGCGCGAAGGATTGGGCCCGACCGCATAATGGCAGCAGCGTCCGCACATTAAAAGAGAGCTATTGGCGCGTTCCGGCTGCGGCGGGGGTAGAAAGCAATATTGTTGATTTCGCCCGCTGGTTGCAGGCGACGATGGGCGAGCGCCCCGATGTGCTGCCCGCTTCAACGCTTCGATTGGCGCAGGCCCCGCGCGTCAATACGGCGCGCATCTATGGCGGTGAGCTGCGGCAGGCGAATTCAGATACCCATTACGGACTTGGCTGGCGCAGCTTTACCTATGACGGACACCAGTTTATTGGCCATTCGGGCGCGGTCGATGGATATCGCGCAACGCTGATTTTCGAACCCGCAACGCGCACGGGGGTTGTGGCCATGTGGAACAGCAACTGGGGCACGCCCTTCCGCATTCCTTTTGCCGTTTTCGACAGCTATCATCAGCGCACAGATTCGCGTTGGTTGGAACTGGATGATTAGCTGGCGCGCCCAATAGTCCATATTCACGGGAAAGGCCGTTTCCAATGACTTACACGCTGATTACCGCGAATCGCAATTACTCCAGCTGGAGCTTGCGGCCTTGGGTGTTGATGACGATGCTGGGCATCCCGTTCGAAGACCGCATCGAACCTTTTGCGGCCGATAGCAATTACGAAGCCTTCCGCGCGTTTTCGCCGACGGGACAAGTGCCTGTGTTGCTGGACGGCGCACGGACTGTCTGGGATTCGCTTGGCATCACTTTATATTTGGCTGACCGGCACGAAGGTGTCTGGCCGGAGGATCGGGCTGCACGCGCATGGGCGCAATGCGCCGTGACCGAAATGCACGGCGGCTTTTCTGCTTTGCGCAATGATTGCACGATGAATGTCGGGGTGCGGGTGAAGCCAAAACCCATGTCTGCAGCCTTGCAACGCGATGTCGCGCGGATATCCGAGCTTTGGGCGCAGGGCCTCGACAGCTTTGGGGGTCCGTTTCTGGCGGGGCCGCATTTCACCGCCGTCGACGCATTTTTTGCGCCAGTTGCGTTTCGCGTGCGCACCTACGGTCTTGATGTCGGTCATGCCGGGCAAGAATGGGTGGACCATATGCTCGGGCTTCCCGCAATGCGCGCGTGGGAAAAGGATGCGCTGATCGAAAGCTGGCGCGAGGCTGGCCACGAAGCGGAATTGCAGGCCTGTGGCGAGATCATCGCCGATTACCGTCAGGCATAAAAAAGGCCGCCCGCATGGGGCGACCTTCATTGGGTGTCTAATATGGATTAGACCTTGTCGCCGACAACGCCCTTGATCTTGCCTTTGAGATTTTGGGCTTCGCCCTTACGTTCTTGGGCTATGCCTTCTACTTCGAGGTGTTGGTTATGTGTGACTTTGCCTGCAGCCTGCTTGATGTTGCCAGCGATTTCATTGCCTAAGCCTTTGGCCTTGTCTGTCAATTCGCCCATAGCGTAAATCCTTTCTGCGTAGTCTGGCCTCGCGGAAATTGCAGGCCAGTACATCAGTTAAAATCGGCGCAAGCGTTTTTGGTTCCGGCCGTCGCGCCCGTTAGGCTGTTGCCAGCAACGCTTCAGCGAATGCAGTGCCATTGTCGGGCGCAAAGCGCAGGAAGAGCGATGGTTCTATCAATTCCAGCTCCATCAAGCGAAACGCACCATCGCAATCGCGCAATATGTCGACCCGGGCATAAGCCAGCGTGCCAGTGCCGGTGATGGATGCGGTCGCGGCTAAGGCGCGTTGTGCCAGATCTTGCGCTGCGGCAGGCGGTGTCACCGCCGCTTCATAACCGCCATATTGTTCCTGCACGCGGAAATCGCCTGCCGCTGGACGCTTGATGATGGCGTGACTGAAGTGGCCGCCAAAGTAGAAAAGCGAATATTCGCCTTCCTCGGCTATCGTTGGCACATAAGGCTGGATCATCATGCGATGCCCGGCGACCGAATCGGGGATGCCTTCGCCCAGCGTCAGCCGGAACGTCCCGTCGGCACCGCCCGAAATAGGCGGTTTGACGACGAGCGTGTCGACAGCAAAATTGGCGCGGGCATGGTCAAGTGCGGCGGCATCAAGCGCGTCACTCACTAAAGTCGGGACGGACGGAATGCCGGCGGCATCCAATTCTGCCAGATAGGATTTGTCGCTATTCCACCGCAATATACTGACGGGGTTGGAAACGGCGGTGCCCTCTGCCTCCAACCGGTCAAGCAGGGCAAACCAACGCGGGCAATCGCGCGGATATCCCCATGCCAATAATGGCGTGACCAAATCAAAGCCGCTCAAGTCGTCCGCCTTGGTCCAATCGATAAAGGTCGCCTGATCGCCCAGTAGCCGCGCATAATCCGCCTTTATATGCGACCAGTCTTCTTCATATTCGGGGACAGGAGCTAGAATCGCGATCTTTGGCACGTTCATTCGCCTGCCATCTTCAATATCTCTTTCCATTCGGTCGCGCGCACGGGCGCTACCGACAGACGCGATTGCCGGAGCATTTCCATTTCGGCTAGATTCGGGTTCGCCTTGATGGCCTTCAGCGTCACCGATTTGGCAAGTTTGCGCACGGGCTTGACCTTGACGGCGACAAAGCGCGCCTTTTCATCAGTCGGGTCGATGAAATGTTCTTGGCTGATCGTGATGATGGCGACAATCTCAAGGCCGATATTGCTGTGGTAGAAAAAAGCTTCGTCGCCGACCTTCATCGTCCGCAGGTTTATCGCGGCGCTATGGTTGCGCACGCCGTCCCAAGTACCTTCGCCTTCTGCCACCAAATCATCATAACTATACACGTCGGGTTCGGACTTCATCAGCCAAAATTGTTTTGCCACTTGCTGCTCCTTTTCGCTGGAAAGCCTTTAAGGCAGGCAGTAACACGCTGTCCATGACACATATGCCCGTTATTTCATTGCGCAGCGGCGATGCCGACGCACTTGGCCAGCAGCTTGGCAGCTCTTTCCAGACCTATGGCTTTGCGACCGTTGTCGATCATGGACTTGATCCGGATCTGGTCGCCAAGGCTTGGGCGCTGACGAAACAGTTGTTCGAACAGTCCGAGCCGGAAAAGATGAAGGGGTTCGATACCGCACTTGCGGGTCAGCGGGGCTACACGCCGTTTAAAACGGAAATTGCCAAGGGCGCTGACTATCATGATCTGAAGGAATTCTGGCATGTCGGACGCGATGTGGCTCCAGACAGCCCATTGGCGGGATCGATGTTGCCGAATATCTGGCCAGATGTGCCCGAGTTTAAAGAGACGTTTCAGTTGCTCTTTACCGAAATGGACAAGGTCGGTGCGCGGATATTGTCCTCGATCGCACGTTATCTGGATTTGCCTGCGCACTGGTTCGACCCAACGATTGAGGATGGCAATTCGATTCTGCGGTTGCTGCATTACCCGCCGATTGCCGGTGACGCCGAAGGCTGCATCCGCGCCGGCGCGCATGAAGATATCAATTTGATAACGCTCTTGCTGGGTGCCGAAGAGGCCGGGCTGCAGATTTTGCGGCCCGATGGCAGTTGGATGGACGTGTCGCCACCTCTGGGAGGTTTGGCGGTCAATGTGGGGGACATGTTGCAACGGCTGACCAACCATATGCTGCCGTCGACGACGCACCGTGTGGTCAACCCGACGGGTGAGCGTTCGCGGTTCAGCCGCTACTCCATGCCATTCTTCCTGCATCTGCGGTCTGACTTCCCAATCGCAACGCTGCCGCAATGTGTGAGTGCCGAAAACCCGAATCGCTATCCGGACCCGATTCTCGCAGATGATTATCTGCGCGAACGTTTGATCGAGATTGGTTTGCTTAAGGCTTAAGGAGCGCGTTCTGGTCGGGCGCTGGCGGTTTGCGCCGGACGACCAGATTGACGACCTCCATAAATGTGGCGCGTGCACCGAACCACATCATGACGACATAAAAGCAACCACCCGTGGCTGTCAGCAAGGCGAGCCGCAGCAGTGGTGGCATGTCGGGCCAGCGCTGCATGATCAACATATGGTCAATCGACCA
This sequence comes from uncultured Sphingomonadales bacterium, assembly GCA_937898535.1. GTDB lineage: Bacteria > Pseudomonadota > Alphaproteobacteria > Sphingomonadales > Sphingomonadaceae > Sphingorhabdus_B. The sequence goes on from CALDKP010000050.1 coordinate 9,601, forward strand.
CACCACTGCCGCCATGGCAGCGGCTGCTGCGAGTCCGGGCAATATTGATTCGGCCAGCCCGCGCAATGTGAAGCCAATGTGCGGCCGTGCCTGATATATTGTGAAGGTTAGCAGTATGGGAAACGCGACCAGCCAGCCCCATGCCAATCCTTGCGCGCCGAACTGGACCGCAAAGAGATAGACGGAAGGCATAAGGACCGCGCCGAAGATCGCATTACGTAATACGATGTTCGTCAGGCCAAGTGCGCTCAATGCGGGCGCAAAGAGGATGTGTAACGTCATCACCGGCATGGCCAGCGCCAATATAGCCACCAGCGGGGCGGCATCACTCCATTTGGGGCCCATGACTGCGTCAACGAGCGGTTGTGCCGTCACCGCCATGCCCAAATAGAGCGGACAGGATATAAGCATGATAAGCCGGACGGCTTTCAGAAACCCTGAGGAAAGTGCCGCGCGATCATTTTGCAGCCGCGCATAGGCAGGGAAGGCGACTTCATTGAGAGGGGGCACGAACTTCGCGGCGAATATCTGCGTTAGAAACAACGCCTCTGCATATAGACCGAGATCGTGATTATCGAACGCACGGCCGGCAATGAATATATCGCCTTGGCTTTGGACGATCCAAAAGCCATGCGCGATCAGCATTGCGGTCCCAAAACCGAACATGCCGCCAGCGCCTTTGAAATTGAAACTCGGCCGAATCCAGAATCGCGTGACGATCATCAGCGCGACGGCGCGCGTCCAGAATATGGCGATCGGGGCAAACACCAATGTCCAGACGCCATAGTCGCTATAGGCCATGCCCAGCGCAACAGCCGCGCCGACAAAGGCGGAGGTGAGATTGACGATTGCGGGCTTCTTAAAGTCGAGGTTCCGGGAGAGCATTGCCTCTGGCAGAATCAGAAACGGCGTCGAAAGATAGATAAGCGACTGCCAACGCAGCATGTCACTGATCACGGGTTCGCCATAATAAGTGGCAGCCAGCGGGGCGATGACGACGAATTGAGTCGCTGCCAATCCGGCATTCAAGAGAATCAGCATGCCGAAAGCTTGCCGAATCCGAATCGGTTCAACCTTATCGGACTGAATAAGAGCGGAAACGAACCCATAGCCGTTGAGGAAATTGAGGAACACCAGGACCACTGAGGTCATGGCAAACAGCCCATAATCGCTTGGATCAAGGATTCGGATAACCGCGAGCGTAGCCCCCCAACTGATGATCTGCGCGAGAATCTGAGTCCCTGAACGCCAGAAAACCGCGGATTTCACGCGGGTCTGGAACTCTTCGGGTTCCAAGTTGTTATTAAGAGCAGTCAAATCCATGCGCTGCATATACGCGGAAAACCTTACAAATCCTTGGCATTGGGCAGGGAGTGCATTTTTTTTGTAATAAAATTGCAAATGCCTGTTGACCGAATCCCTAAGTCGCTTTAGAGGCCCTCTCACCGGACGGGAAGCAAGCGTTTCCGCGGTTCGGTCGCCAACAAATAGGTCACCTACTCCTCTGGTAGTAATATCAGGGAACCATAGGTGTCCGCTTTTTTGTCGGTGGTAACCGGGTCAAACCGGTTCGGCTCTTTGACATTGTGATATTTAGATGAAGGGACATGTGGGCGACGGCGCCAGGTCCGGGGGTTTTTAGGCCCCGGGTGCTTGGTTAAAAATTAGCTGTTCGCACATAATGTCCTATACACCATGTATAGTAATTTGTGCAGGAACAACGCCTGAAAGTTCGAGCCTTGCTGGTTTGCGGATTTATCCGTGCCAGTCTGGTTTTTGAATCAAACTTGAGAGTTTGATCCTGGCTCAGAACGAACGCTGGCGGCATGCTTAACACATGCAAGTCGAACGAGACCTTCGGGTCTAGTGGCGCACGGGTGCGTAACGCGTGGGAATCTGCCCTTAGGTACGGAATAACTCAGAGAAATTTGTGCTAATACCGTATGATGTCGAAAGACCAAAGATTTATCGGCAAAGGATGAGCCCGCGTAGGATTAGCTAGTTGGTGAGGTAAAGGCTCACCAAGGCGACGATCCTTAGCTGGTCTGAGAGGATGATCAGCCACACTGGGACTGAGACACGGCCCAGACTCCTACGGGAGGCAGCAGTGGGGAA
>CALDKP010000051.1 GCA_937898535.1 uncultured Sphingomonadales bacterium
TTCGCAGCCAACCATCATCCCGCGATGAAGCGGATTCAACCGATCCGCCAACGCATTGGCCAACGCACGATTTTCAATTTGATGGGCCCGCTTGCCAACCCCGCACGCGTCAAACGCCAGCTGATCGGTATTGCGCGCCCTGCCTATGTCCCTGTGTATGCTGAGGCGCTTCATCACCTTGGCACCGAACATTCGCGGATCATTTCAGGCGATGAGGGACTTGATGAATTGAGCTTGGCCGGCGGCAACGAAGTCGCTGTGGTTGAGCCCGAAGGTGTCCGCTTCCAACGTACCACCGCCGCAGATGCCGGCTTACCCGTGCATCCGGTTGACGCCATTCGCGGCGGCGATGCGCAGCATAATGCTGCTGAACTGCGCAAGTTGTTGCTGGGCGAACATGGCGCGTATCGCGACGCCGTATTGTTCAATGCCGCGGAGGCTTTGTTGGTCGCGGGTGTTGTGGAAACCATGCCCGACGGCGTTGAAGAGGCCGCAGAGGCAATCGACAAGGGCCTTGCCAATGCGTTGCTAGACTGTTGGGTGAAATATTGATGACCGACAAGCTTGCGGAAATATGCGCGACCAAGCGCACGGAAGTGGCAGAGCGAAAGCCGAAGGGCTTGTCTCATTGGCCTGCCCCGTCGCCACCGCGTGGCTTCGAAGCAGCGCTGCGCGCCAAAAGCGCATCTGGCTTTGCGTTGATTGCGGAAATCAAAAAAGCCAGCCCGTCAAAAGGCCTGATCCGCGCAGATTTCGATCCAGCAGCGCATGCAATGGCCTATCAGGCAGGTGGCGCGGCTTGCCTGTCCGTATTAACCGACGCGCCTTATTTTCAGGGGCATGAGGATTATCTCATCGCTGCGCGCAACGCCTGCGACCTGCCCGTCATCCGAAAGGATTTCATGGTCGATCCATGGCAGTGCGCCGAAGCCCGCCAAATGGGCGGTGACGCCATTTTGATTATCGTCGCGGCATTGGACGATGTTGCCATGGTCGAAATAGAAGACGCGGCTTTTGCTGAGGGGTTGGATGTCCTTGTGGAAGTCCATGATGAGGCCGAATTGGATCGCGCGCTCACGCATCTTAAATCGAAATTGGTCGGCGTGAACAACCGCAATTTAAAGACATTTGAAGTCGATCTGGCGACGACCGAGCGCTTGGTCAAATATGTGCCTGCCGACATATTGTTGGTGTGCGAAAGCGGCATTTCGACGCATGCCGATTGCCAGCGGATGGCCGCATCGGGGGTCAACACATTCCTCGTCGGCGAAAGCCTCATGCGTAACGCCGACGTTCAGCTTGCGACACAAAGGCTATTGAACGGTCATGGCTGATCTCACGCATCTGGGTGCCGATGGCGCTGCACATATGGTGGATGTGTCTGCCAAAGCGGATACGGCGAGAGAAGCCGTTGCCGAAGGACGCATCACTATGTCCGCAGAGGCGCTTGAGGCTGTGCGCGCGGGCAATATCAAAAAAGGTGATGTGCTGGGAACCGCGCGGATTGCCGGTATCATGGCGGCGAAAAAGACGAGCGAACTCATCCCGCTTTGCCACCCGCTCATGCTGTCGAAAATTGCCATCGCCTTTGAATTTGAAGACCATGGCATCCGGGCAGAGGCGC
>CALDKP010000052.1 GCA_937898535.1 uncultured Sphingomonadales bacterium
CAATCTGACGATCCGGGCAGAGGTGTCCACCGCCGGGCACCCGCTCGCGCTTTTTGCCGGGCTGCGCCAAAGGGCGAAGGCGGGCTTTGGCGGTGTCATCTGGACGGGCGAGGATTGGCTCCTCTCGCTCTCGCCGGAGCTCTTTTTTGCCCTCCACGACGGCAAGGTCACGACCAAGCCGATGAAGGGCACTGCCGAACGCCGCGCCGATCCTGCGGCCGATGCGGCGGAGGCCGAACATCTGCGGACCGATCCCAAGCAGCGGGCGGAGAATCTGATGATCGTCGATCTCCTCCGCAATGATCTGTCGCGTGTGTGTGCTGCGGGCACGGTCGCCGTGCCTGAATTGTTTCATGTCGAAAGCTATCCCACGGTTCACCAGATGACTTCGACCGTTACCGGTGTGCTCAATGAGGGTGTGGATGCGGTTGACGTCATAACGGCATTATTTCCATGCGGGTCGATCACGGGCGCGCCGAAAATCCGTGCAATGCAGGTCGTTGAAGAAGTGGAAACCGCGCCACGCGGAATATATTGCGGCTCCATCGGGCGCATTGATGCCAATGGCGATGCCGCCTTCAACGTTGCCATTCGCACTTTTACCCTGTGTGATTCCACAAAGATGCTTTCACTTGGGCTAGGATCAGGCGTTGTCGCCGATTCCAACGAAGCAGACGAATGGGCAGAATGTTTGGCCAAGGGGGATTTTGCCAAGGTGGACGATACCGGATTTGATCTGATCGAAACCATGCGTTTTGAACCGATGGCCGGAATCCTTCGGCTGGAGTTGCATCTTGAGCGCATGAAGACCAGCGCAATGTTGTTCGGATTTGAATTCGACCGGCACGCATTGCGCAACCGCCTGCACGCCAGCATTTTCCATCTCGATCAGCTTGCGAAAATTCGGCTGATGGTTTCCCGGCATGGCGCAGTCGCCATCGATATCAGCCCGCTTCAGGATGTTAGCGACTGGCGCGTTGCCGTTGTTCCACTGCCTGTCACCGCGGAAGATTTCCGGCTTCGGCATAAGATTAGCGATCGGGCTTTTTACGACAACGCCCGAAAAGCGCGCACCGATTGTGACGAAGTTATCTTCGTCGGTGCCGATGGCCGTTTAACCGAAGGCAGCATCACTGCATTATTTGTTGAACGCGATGGCGTTCTGCTGACGCCGCGGCTCGAAACCGGACTTCTGCCGTCTGTGCTTCGCCGCGCGCTTATCGACGCCGGTGAAGCCCAAGAAGCGGACCTGACAGCCGATGATCTGGCCAATGGATTTTACGTCGGAAACAGCGCGCGTGGATTAATAAGAGCGCATAGGGTTGCGTAACTTTTAGCGAGGCTTTAGGGGCAAGCGCGCAACTTCTGTTCAATTTTTGCCCGAAAGTTTTGATGATGAATGACCGTCTGTCGGCCGCACTCGGCCGGATTGCCCCTTCAGCGACGCTTGCCATGTCCGGACGTGTGATTGACCTTAAATCGCAGGGCATCGATGTCATTGGACTGTCGGCGGGTGAACCAGATTTCGACACGCCAGAATTCGTCAAAGACGCCGCCATTCAGGCCATTCGTGACGGCATGACGAAATATACCGCAGTGGACGGTATCGCGCCGCTCAAACAGGCCATCATTGCAAAATTCAAGCGCGACAATGGCATTGAATATACGCCAAAGCAGATCACGGTAAACTCCGGTGGCAAGCACACCTTGTTTAACGCGCTGGTCGCAACGATTGATAAGGGCGATGAAGTCATCATCCCCGCACCTTATTGGGTCAGCTATCCCGATATCGTTCAATTCGCCGGCGGTACGCCCGTGATCGTTATGGCGACTGCGGCGCAAAATTATAAAATCACGCCAGAACAACTGGAAGCAGCGATTACGCCGAAGACGCGCTGGTTGATCCTGAACTCGCCGTCCAACCCGACCGGCGCAGCTTATGATGCGGCTGAGTTGAAAGAGCTGGGCGAAGTGCTGTTGCGCCATCCGCACGTGCTGCTGCTGTCCGACGATATGTACGAACATATCTGGTATGCCCAGTCGCCCTTTGCGACGATGCTTCAGGTGTGCCCCGAACTATATGATCGCACCCTCACCATGAACGGCGCGTCCAAGGCCTATGCGATGACCGGTTGGCGCATCGGTTATGCTGGCGGCCCGGCATGGCTGATTAAGGCGATGGCGGATTTGCAGTCGCAATCGACGAGCAATCCCTGTTCCATTTCACAATATGCAGTGCTTGCCGCGCTTAACGGGCCACAGGATTTCTTGCGTGAACGCAATATCGCTTTCCGCGAACGCCGCGACCTTGTCGTCGCAATGCTGAACGACGCACCAGGGCTTAGCTGCCCAACGCCAGAGGGCGCATTTTATGTCTATCCCGACGCAACTGGCGTGATGGGCAAGACGACGCCCAAGGGTAAGAAGATCGAAACCGATGCGGACCTCATCGATTATTTCCTTGATGATTACCGCGTCGCTGCGGTGCATGGCGGGGCCTTCGGTCTGTCGCCAGGCTTCCGGATTTCTTATGCAACATCGTCGGATATCCTCAAGGAAGCATGCACCCGTATCCAAGCAGCGTGCGCCGCACTCATATGACCGCAACACGTGCGTCACGCTGAACGGCGTTCATGCACCTTTAATGTGTTTACTGGTGAAAGCCTCCGATGCCGAGGCACGTAGCTGTTTTGGCGCCCATCTGTGCAATATGTCAGAGATAAAATATGGACCGTCTTTATAACTTTGTGCGTTCGGATCTATTCCTCAGTCTGGCTGGTGGATTTGCGCTAGGTTTGGCTGGGCTGGCCATCATCAAACCTGCCAGCGCGAATGATCATAATGCAGAAGTTACGCGGTCTGTGTCCGTTGGAGGTCCATCATATGAAGCGGCTGCCCCGAACCCCTAAATGCGTTATCCGCGCGGTAAATGCTGCGCTGCTGTTTGGTTTGGTGACAGGATGCGGTTTCGACCTTGGATCCGCTGTCGGCACTGCCCATGCCGAAGAGGGCATTCGGATCGCCGCTCCATTAGTGAAAATCGTTGAACCAAAGGGCATGCAAAAGGCGGTTTTTGCCGGTGGTTGCTTCTGGGGTGTGGAGGCTGTGTTTGAACGCGTGAAAGGCGTGACGCGCGTGGAGTCGGGCTATTCCGGTGGGACGCGGTCAACGGCTGACTATGATCTCGTCAGTTCGGGTGCCACCAAGCATGCCGAATCTGTTCGAATCCAATATAACCCTGCGGTGGTGAGCTATGGCGAACTGCTGCATATATTCTTCTCCGTGGCGCATGACCCGACCCAATTGAACCGCCAAGGCCCCGACCGCGGCAAGCAATATCGATCCGCGATATTTCCCGCGAACGCAGCACAGCAAAAGGCGGCGCGTGCCTATATGGCGCAATTGAACAAGGCGGGATATTGGAAGAAACCCATTGTTACGTCGCTGGAGCCCATCAGCTTCTTTCCCGCCGAAAGCTATCATCAGGACTTCATGGCGAAGAACCCCAATCACCGATATATTGTGCAATGGGACAAACCAAAAATTGCGAATTTGACGAAGCTTTTCCCGAACCGCGTGCGGTAACTAACCCCGATAGGCGGGGATTGCCCAGCCTTTCCAAATCGCCATCGCGCGCAATGCGAATCCGGCAACCGCGCTGAAAATAGCGGCGGGCAGAACGGGTAGGCCGATAAATAATGATAGGCCAAAAAGGCCCGATGCCAGTGCGGCAGCGGTCACATAGATTTCGGGCTTCAGCAGGATAGACGGCTCACCCGCCAGCACATCGCGAATGATGCCGCCGACGCAGGCGGTGATGACGCCCATCATCATTGCGGGAAGCAACGGAACGCCAAGCGTAAGTGATTTCCACGTGCCGAACACAGCGTAAATGGCAATGCCCACAGCATCGAACCAGTCGAGCGCACGCGGCTTCCAATGATGCTGCGGCGTTACCCATACCAGCCCGGCGGTCACAAGACAGGTTGCGGCAACACGCCAATCCTGCACCCAGAAAACCGGCGCACCGATGAGCAGGTCACGAACGGTGCCGCCACCCACGCCGGTAACCAGCGCAAAGAAAGAGAAGGTCACAAGCGTTTGCTTGCGTTGCGCCGCGGCAAGAGCGCCTGATGCGGCAAATACAGCGATCCCAAATAGGTCCAGCCATGAAATCATGGCCGGGGCTATTTGGGCCGCTTGGGTAATCATCACATGTGGATCGGTTTGCCGGTCACGGCCATGGCCGCTTCCTTTAAGGCTTCGGCATGGGTCGGGTGGGCATGGCAGGTATATGCGATGTCCTCCGACGTGGCACCGAATTCCATAGCGACGGCGGCTTCTGCGATCATGCTTCCGGCGATGGATGCGATGATATGCACGCCAAGCACGCGGTCGGTTTTGGCATCGGCAATGACTTTGACGAAACCGTCCGTGGTGCGATTCGTTTTCGCACGGCTGTTGGCCATCATCGGGAATTTGCCGACCTTGATCTCGCTACCCGAAGCAGCAGCATGTGCCTTCGCCTCTTCTTCGGTCAGGCCAACGCTGGCGATTTCAGGGTAGGTGTAGACCACGCCCGGGATGACGTCATGGTTGACGATGCCCGTCAGGCCCGCGACGAATTCAGCCGCGGCAATGCCTTCGTCTTCGGCTTTATGCGCCAGCATGGGACCGGGGCAAACATCGCCAATCGCGTAGATGCCGGGGACATTGGTTTGGAAATCATGGCCGATTTCAATCTGTCCGCGCGCGTTGACCGTGAGACCCGCTTTTTCCATTGCAAGGCCATCGGTATTTGGTCGGCGGCCGATCGCAACGAGTACGCAATCGGCTTCAATCGTTTCGCTTGCGCCGCCTGCCGATGGTTCAACCGTCAGCGTGGCCATGCCGCCCTTTACCGTTGCGCCCGTAACCTTGGTACCCATGCGCAGGTTGAAGCCCTGTTTTTTGAAAATCTTGGCGGCTTCCTTGCGGACCTCGCCGTCCATGCCGGGCAGGATCTGGTCAAGATATTCGACCACAGTCACCTGCGCGCCAAGACGTAACCACACACTTCCAAGCTCAAGTCCAATAACACCGCCGCCGATGACGACCATGTGCTTTGGCACTTTGGGCAAAGCCAACGCGCCGGTGGAATCGACGATAACCTTTTGGTCTATTTCGACACCGGGCAATGGCGTTACCGATGATCCTGTCGCGACCATGATGTTTTTGGCGGTGTAATTTTTGCCGGCCACATCAATGCTGTTGGCCGATGTGAACACGGCGCGGCCCTTGAGCCAATCAACCTTGTTCTTTTTAAACAGAAACTCGATGCCGCCGGTCAATTCGGACACAGCCTTCGCTTTTTCCTCGTGCATTTGATCGAGGTTGAGCGAGACGCCCTTAAAATCGATACCGAATTTCGCCAGCGAACCCGATTGCGCCTCATGGTACATTTCGGATGCATGCAGCAAAGCTTTCGACGGAATGCAGCCGACGTTGAGGCACGTGCCACCCAATGTCTCGCGGCTTTCGACGCAGGCTGTTTTCAGTCCGAGTTGTGCGGCGCGGATGGCGGCAACATAACCGCCCGGACCTGCACCGATAACGATCAGGTCATAATCATGTTCTGCCATTGCTCAGCTCCTTAAAGGTCGATCAACAACCGGGTCGGGTCTTCAATCGCCTCTTTGACGATTTTCAGGAAAGTCACTGCCTCGCGGCCGTCGATGAGACGGTGGTCATAGCTTAGCGCCAAATACATCATTGGGCGAACAACAACCTGTCCGTCGCGGACAACGGGGCGGTCTTCGATACGGTGAAGACCAAGTACGGCGGACTGTGGCGGGTTGATAATCGGGGTCGACATCAGGCTGCCGAACACGCCGCCGTTGGAAATGGTGAAGGTTCCGCCCGACATATCTTCCATGGTGAGCGCGCCGGCCTTTGCCTTTGCGCCAAAATCACCAATGGCCTTTTCAATCTGGGCGAAGCTCATGGCGTCGGCGTTGCGCACGACGGGAACAACGAGGCCATTGGGCGCGCTTACCGCGACCGATACGTCGAGATAATTGTGATAGACGATTTCGTCGCCATCGATCTGCGCATTTACGGCCGGAACATCACGCGCTGCTAAAGCAACAGCCTTGGTAAAGAAGCCCATGAAGCCGAGGCGCACTCCGTGCTTCTTTTCAAACAGGTCTTTGTAGGTTGCGCGCGCTTCGATCACAGCGGACATATCGACATCGTTAAATGTCGTCAGCAGCGCCGCTGTGTCTTGTGCAGATTTCAAACGCTTTGCGATTGTCTGGCGCAGGCGCGTCATCTTCACGCGCTCTTCCTGACGCGCACCTGTCGGTGCAGACGCAGCTGGCGTTGCCGTTGATGCCGAAGTGGCTGCAGGCGCAGGCACACCCTTTGCAGCCGCAACAACATCTTCCTTGGTCAGGCGGCCGTCTTTGCCAGTGCCTTTGATCTTGCTTGGGTCAATGCCGAGCTCGAGCACCAAGCGGCGAACCGCAGGCGACAAGGGCAGATCGCTATTTTCCG
>CALDKP010000053.1 GCA_937898535.1 uncultured Sphingomonadales bacterium
AGTTCAGACGTGTGCTCTTCCGATCTACCACCGGACGGACCGCGGCGTTCGCAACGGTTGTCAGCGTCCGCTCATATTCCTGCATTTCCGGAAGAACTTCATGGCTGAGCGACACCGGAACATTCGGCATCATTTCACGAGCGAGATCACCCACCTGCTTTTCATGCGCGCCATTGGTGTACGCGTTCATAAAGCTCACGGTGATTGCTTCGACGCCCTGCTCTTTCAGATAACCGAGAGCCGTTTTTGCCGAGGCTATATCCAAGGGGCGAACTTCTTCACCTTGCGCGTTCATGCGGCCGCCGACGGTGACCGTATCTTCCAAAGCTGCCAATGGCGTTGGCTTGGGCCAGATAATCCATGCAGCAAGACCGCCGGGCACATAAGACCGGGCGATCTGCATGATATCGCGATATCCTTCCGTGACGATCAGGCCGACGCGTGCACCTTTGCCTTCAAGCACGGCATTGGTCGCCACCGTGGTTCCGTGGAGAAAATATTCGATGCCTGCCGCATCTACGCCAGCGTTCGCGCAAATCGCGTTGACGCCGTTCAAAATGCCCTCGCTGCTGTCATGCGGCGTCGAAGGCGTTTTGTGCCTCCAAAACGCGCCAGTGTCTGCATTGAACAGCAACAGGTCGGTAAAAGTCCCGCCGACATCCACGCCCAAACGATACCCCATTAAACTCTCCTCACGCTGCTTTTGGAAATGATGGCGATTGCGCCACCATGCCGGGCAATTTCCTGCCCATAATTTCTGAAAGCCAATTGCTGGCCTCAATCAGACTCTGTAAATTCATACCTGTGCTGACGCCCGCACGCTCAAGCATGTAGACGACGTCTTCGCTGGGCACGTTTCCGGCAGCGCCCGGCGCGAATGGACATCCGCCAAGTCCACCCAGCGCGGCGTCAACGGCGCGCGCGCCGGCGCCAACGGCTGCCCAAACGTTCGCAAGACCCGTGTTCCGCGTGTTGTGAAAATGCACCCGAACAGGAAGCGGATTAACCGCCTTGCGAATGTGCTCCACGAGCCGCGCAACATGCGCGGGGTTTCCAACGCCGATAGTATCCGCCAACGCGATTTCCACGGGGCCAGCCTCTGCGATCGCGACGGCCATTTCAATGACCCGCTTGTCGGCCACTTCACCTTCGAATGGACAACCAAAGGACGCCGCAATCGTGCATTGTGCCGAACGTCCTTCTGCATGTGCAAGCGCGATAATAGCTTTCGCTGCTTCGACCGATTCGTTGCTGCTTTGGCCTTGATTGGCCATCGCAAATGTATCGGTTGCAACCGCCACCGCGCCCAGTTGATCGATTTTTCCTGTAGCAATGGCGCGCTCTGCGCCACGCAGGTTCATGACTAACCCTATAAACGTGACGTCGTCGCGATCAGGAAGCCCCGCGCACACATCTTCCGCGTCCGCCATTTGCGGAACGCGCTTTGGGTTCACAAAACTTGTTACCTCAATACGACGCGCGCCGGCATCGATGGCCCTGTTTATCAGCGCCAGCTTATTCTGAGTCGAAACCAGTACAGCCTCATTTTGCAGGCCATCGCGGGGTCCGACTTCGACGAACTCAATATGTTCAGAAATGCTCATCACAGCTTAAATGGCATAATTGTATACAAAATCAAATAGGATTATGCGGCCAAATTCGACTTTCGAATTTCCGTATCGGTCGAATGCGCTTCCGCATAGGCATGGAAGGCGCGCCGGATATGGCCAGTCATTACAGCAGCAGCCCATTCACCATCACGCTTGTCAAATGCGATTAGCAATTCGTCGTGATCATGGTGCGAACGGCGCAGATTTTCCAAGTCATAATGTCGTGCCGTGCGCAGGACCACAGGTTGCTCGGTAACCTGCCCAAGCATGTTGGCAAGCCGCTCGGATGCGGCAGCCTCAAGAATAATCGCATGGAACTGCCGATTGTGATCCAAAAATTTCGGCACATCGGGGCTCGGAATGTCGATGGCCTGCTTAAGCTGGGCATTGTGAAAACGAAGCCGCCCCAATTGCTCACGGGTAATCCGGCTCGCTGCGCGCTTTGCAGCATGCGCCTCCAGCATGGCGCGCAATTGGAAAGCATCTTCGAGGTCATCCAGCGACCAGTCCGCCACAAAACTCCGCTGCGAATCGTTTCGCCGAATGAACATTTCCGCCTCAAGCCGGCGGAGTGAATCGCGCACAGGCGTGCGTGACACCCCGCACAATTCCGCAAGCGCTTCTTCACGAATTTGCGAACCGGGCTGCAATTCACCAGACAAAATCATGCTGCGGATATTATTATATGCTCGTTCCGATGCCCGGGACATTACTGCAACGCTCCTCTTGACGAATGCCATTTGTATACAATAAGCTGCATTCAAAGCAACAATTGGTACAACAGGGGATTAGGTTACATGCGTATTGGAAAAAGTGCTCTCCTCTCATCGATTGCAGTCAGTGTCTTGGTGCCCGCATCGGCATTCGCACAAACTGCCGAAGAGGGCGTTGAAGCTGAAGAAATCATTGTAACCGCGCGTCGCCAGAATGAACGGCTCGTGGACGTCCCGGCATCTGTATCCGTTATTGATGCCGAATCGCTTGCGAAAACCGGTGCAGACAATGCGCAAGGCTTTGCCCAGCTTACACCCGGCGTAACAATCGTAACGGGAACAGCCGAAGCCGGTGATACACAAATCAACATCCGCGGCATTAACGGCGCGCGTGACGCTGAAAGCTCGGTCGCTCTTGTCGTTGACGGCATTTTGAAGACCAACACCGCGCAGCTCAACCAAACGCAAGGCACGCTGCGCCAGATCGAAATATTGAAGGGACCACAAGGTGCCATCTACGGTCGCAACGCGGCTGCCGGCGCGATTGTCGTGTCGACCGTGAAGCCAGGCGATGTCCTCGAGGGCGCAGTGAAGCTTAGCTACGCTAACGAAAAAACGATGGAAGGTTCGGCCTACATCTCATCGCCATTGGGCGACAATGCAGGCTTCGTTCTGTCGGGCAACTACCGCAGCACGGACGGTTTTTACCGCAACCTGTATCTCGATGAAAAAGTGGTCGATGATCAAGAGGTCTACTCCATCGACGGCCGCTTTATGGCGCAACTGGGCGATGCGACGGAACTTGACGTAAAGGCGCGCTATTCGAAGTTCTCCGGCGCGTCGATTAACTTCAACTCGGTATTCCATATCGAAGCATTTGGCGGCGCATTTTTCGAAGACGTCGATGCACACGAACTACGTTACTACAGCAACATCCGCCCAACGAACGACCAGCGGTCGATCGACCTTTCGGCAAAGGTCGATCATGACTTTGGTTCAACGCGTTTAACCGCTTGGGCATTGTATTCAGATGTCGACCAAAGCCTGACGGCGGACGGCACATCGGCTGATTTCGCGCGTTATATTGCACCTGCACTGGGCGCTCCATCAAACGCAACAAACCTTGCAGTGCAAAACCAATGTTTTGCAACGACTGCCTCTTTGACTGGCTTTCCGGTCAACGCACCGGGCTTTGTCGGACAAGTTCCAGTGCCATTTATTTTTGCACCAGCGACGGGTTCGACCTTCGGAGCTTACAGCCCAACGACCTGCGACGGTACACAGCTGCAAATTCGCAACCAAAAGGACATCAGCGGCGAAATTCGTTTGGCATCGAACACGGATAGCGCGCTGAATTGGCAATTGGGTGTCTATGGACTGCACATCGACCGCACCGTGGGCGTCAGCCTTGGCGCGGACTTGGGCCAAGGCGTCAGTCGCTCGCTGTACAACGCACCGGGCAGCAGCAACCCGACTTCGCAGTTGTTCAACGACACGTTCAAGACCGATGTTTATGCTGCATTTGGTTCGCTAGACTATAAAATGTCCGATCAATTCAAAGCGGGCGTTGCATTGCGTTATGACGTTGAAGATCGCACAACGTCCAACCTCGTGCCAAATGTGTTCGACCCTATTACCGGTGCGAAGATCAATCCCGGCCTTCCCGCAACAGGCGGAATCGCCGATAAATCAGCCAGCTTTAAGCAAGTGCAGCCAAAGGTCACACTTAGCTACACGCCGAATAGCTCGACAAACATCTACGCCAACTGGGGCATCGGATTTAAATCCGGCGGCTTCAACAACACCGGTTCGTCTGCTCTGGTGAACGCAAACTTCAACATTCCGGCAATCGGTGCAGGCGTGACGATCAATGACCTGTTCCGCAAAGAACGGTCGAGCTCATTTGAAGCGGGCATCAAGGGATCGTTGTTCGACAACCGCGTCACGTTTGATATTGCTGGTTATTACACCCGCATCACAGACATGCAGTTCTTCGAATTCTTCGTCGGCTCCTTTGGTCTACTCCGCGTTGTTTCCAACATCGATCAGGTCGATGTTAAGGGCGTCGAGCTGAACACCACTGCAAAAATTGTGGATGGTTGGAAGGTCTTCGGTTCGGTCAACCTGACGGACAGCGAAATTAAGGAAAATGCTTCGCGGCCTTACACCGTGGGCAACAAATCGCCTTACACCGCAGACTACACAATCAACCTTGGTAGCCAGATTGATACACCGCTGAATGACAGCATGGATCTGGTTATGCGTGCCGATTACCGCATTACCGGTGCGACGTGGTTCCACACCGTTCAGGATCAAACACGGTCGACGATTTTCAGCCAGCTGCTGCCAATTTCGGCACTCGCACTGCCCGGGTTCGTTGGAAACGCCAATTACAGCGTAGCCAAGCGTGATCCGTTCGGTGTCTTGAACCTGCGCTTTGGTCTCGAAGGTGACAACTGGAACGTCACTGCATTCGCTGACAATTTGCTCGACCGCAAATATATCAACGAAGCCATTCCAGCGATCGAATTTGGTGGCTCATTCATCTCGCCAGGTGCGCGTCGCATGATGGGCGTCGAAGTCGGTTACAAGTTCTAATCTAACAGGAATACGCGTTCTTTCGGGGGTCCCATAAGCGAAGCCTAACGGCTGACCGGGCGGGCTTCTGAAAGAACGCGCTGTTACCAATTATTTTTGGCCCGCGTTCGGCTTTGTCTGCAATGACATGAACGCCTAATTCAAACTAATCCCACACATCCTGACCCCATGACGGTGCGTGCTGCGCGTTTCTATAATTGACGCCCAGTCTCCAGAAGATCAGCTGCGCTTGGTTTGCAACCAGGGACGATGTCTTTGCATTTCGCTCCTTCAGGACAAATATAGCGGGCCTAAAAAGGGCGAATTATTTTAGCGCCCAACCTCAAACGGGCTCAAGCTGCCTCGGTTGCTGTGGCACCGGCAAGTGGCAGTTCGATAATGAACCGTGCGCCTTTGCGGCTCGATTTAGCGCGCAACATCCCGCCCATGTCGCGAATGATGCCATAGCTAATCGACAGTCCAAGCCCTGTGCCTTCCTTGGGCGGTTTCGTCGTGAAAAAGGGCTCGAATATCTTGGGCAAGACATCTGTGGCGATACCAGGGCCGTTATCAGCCACCGTTATAAACGCCGACCGTTCATTGCGATCAATGGTGATTTTTATTTCACCCTCTGCGCTGTCGCCAGCCTCATGCCGGCTGCGAATGGCATCATTAGCATTGATGAACAGGTTCAACAGAACCTGCTCCAGCATCACTGGCAACGCCCGGACGTAGATGTCAGATGCTTTCACTTCAGTGACCACTTGCGTCCCATCAAGTTCCATCTGTGGTTCGGCCATCAGGATGACGGCTTCAACCGTGTTTTGGATATTGATCGCGGACGGTGCTTCCTTCGACGTCCGGCCGAATATCCGCATTTGCAGCAATATGGCGGACGCGCGCTCGACCTGCGCCAAAACATTTTCAAGTTTCGGAGCGAACTTTTCTGCCTCTAACCGCCCACGAACCGTGTTTTCGCGCAAGTTCGACACCGCCATTTTGATGTAGTTCAACGGCTGGTTTAATTCATGGGCCGTGCCCGAAATCATCCGCCCAAGGCTTGCCATCTTGTCCGAGTGCAAAAGCTGGTCCGCTGAGGCCTTCCGTTCGGAAATGTCCATGATCAGGCCAACGGCTTCTTGCTCTGCTCCCTGAGCCGTGGGCTCAACGGATAGCGTGTCATATACCCAGACATATTGGCCATTTTTATGGCGGATGCGATATTCGGCCGCGTAAACTTTTCCCGGCTCCAAATGCCTAAATTGCGCCATGCAGTGTTCGTAGTCGTCCGGATGAAGGGAGCGGCTCCACCAGTTTGCCGTCAAACCTTCCGCAGTCGAATAGCCCAGCATTTTTTCAAGTGACGGGCTGATATAGGTTATGTCCGTCCCTTCCCCATTCGCGACGTCGACAGCATAGACAATAACCGGGGCGTGCTGCGCGATGCTGTTCAATCGGCGTTGATAGCTTGCCAACGCCCCGCGCTCGCGCCCAAACGATGCAGCAGCAATCGCGATAGTTCCGGAAATCTCGCTAACTTCCTCAATGAATATCTGGTCGGACGCAGGTTGCCCTCCCCCAAGATCGGAAGAGCACACGTCTGAACTCCAGTCACTAGCTTGTATCTCGTAT
>CALDKP010000054.1 GCA_937898535.1 uncultured Sphingomonadales bacterium
AGCATCGACCTTCCGGATGACCGGGATTACGCTACGACGGCGGGCCATGTCCTTCATATTCTGCGCCATTTGCCCGAAGAAGGCGAATCCTTCGTCGACCAGGGCTGGCGTTTCGAGATTGTCGACATGGATGGCCGCAAGATCGATAAATTGCGGGTGTCGCTTGCAAAAAAGGCAAGCCAAAACGACGCAGTTGAGGGCTTGTGATTAGCGATACGGTTGGTTAGGGCATTGCCGCTACAACGGAATAACAAGACATCTAGATTCCACGGGATATTCAAATGGCTGATTTCTTTTTACCCAAAAACAGTAAGGTCCAGAAAGGCCGGGTGCATGCATCCAGCACCGCGGGTAAAGTAAAGAAATTCAAGGTCTATCGCTACGACCCCGACAGCGGTGAAAATCCACGCTACGACACGTTTGAGGTCGATACCGACAATTGCGGTCCGATGGTCCTCGACGCCCTGATCAAGATGAAGGGGGAGCAGGACAGTTCGCTCACCTTCCGCCGGTCCTGCCGCGAAGGCATTTGCGGATCCTGCTCGATGAACATCGACGGAAAGAATGGTTTGGCGTGCACCACAGCGATTGAGGATTGCAAAAGCGAAGTGACCATCACGCCGCTGCCGCATATGGAAGTGATCAAGGACCTCGTGCCCGATTTCACCCATTTTTACGCGCAATATGCGTCGATCAAGCCTTGGTTGCAGACCGTAACCCCTGAACCTTCGGGCAAGGAGCGCCTGCAGTCACCGGAAGACCGTGCCAAGCTGGATGGTCTGTATGAGTGCATCTTGTGCGCGTGCTGCTCGACAAGCTGCCCATCTTATTGGTGGAACAGCGACAAGTTTTTGGGCCCGGCCATTCTTCTACAAGCCTATCGCTGGCTCGCCGACAGCCGTGACGAGATGACCGGCGAACGTCTGGACGAACTGGAAGATCCGTTCCGCCTGACAATGGACGCCTACTGGAAAATCCAAGGCGAAAAAGAGAAAAAACTGTATGCCGTGATTGAAGCGTTCGCGCAAAATCATGGTGAACTCGGTGTGACTGATGCGCGCTATATCAACGCATTGAAATTATTCATACAAGGCGTGACGCCGCTTGAGTATTACGCGCATCGCGGCTTTGCGCATGCAGGTCGTCAGTTCACCGGAGCTGGTGCACGTGTTGCTGCACAAATGCAGGCAGTTGATGAGCTGCGCCACTTCCAGACCGAGACCCATGCGATCTCGCATTACAACAAGTATTACAACGGTCTGCACAGTGCGAATCACTGGTTCGATAATCTCTGGTATCTGTCGGTGCCGAAGAGCTTCTTTGAAGATGCTTACTCAGGCGGCCCGTTTGAATTCCTGACCGCTGTCAGCTTCTCGTTTGAATATGTGCTGACCAATTTATTGTTCGTACCATTCATGAGTGGCGCGGCACATAACGGCGATCTCTCCACCGTTACCTTTGGCTTCTCTGCGCAGTCAGATGAATCGCGTCATATGACGCTCGGTATCGAGTGCATCAAATTCATGCTGGAACAAGATCCGGACAACGTGCCTATCGTGCAGCGCTGGATGGATAAATGGTTCTGGCGTGGTTATCGTCTGCTGACTCTGGTCGCGATGATGCAGGACTACATGCTGCCCAAGCGCGTGATGAGCTGGAAAGAAGCATGGGAAATGTACGCCGAGTCAAATGGCGGCGCCTTGTTTGACGATCTGGCGCGTTACGGCATCCGCAAGCCAAAAGGCTGGGAGCAGGCATGTGAAGGCAAGGACCATATCAGCCATCAGGCGTGGGCCACCTTCTATCAATACGGTCACGCCGCGGCTTTCCACACATGGATTCCAGAAGATTCTGAGCTAGATTGGCTTTCAGAAAAGTATCCTAACACTTTCGATAAATACTATCGTCCAAGATTGGTTTATTTACGCGAACAAGAAAAAGCGGGTAAACGTTTTTACAACCCAAGCTTGCCTCAACTATGCCAAACTTGC
>CALDKP010000055.1 GCA_937898535.1 uncultured Sphingomonadales bacterium
GAAGATTCGCGCAACAAAAACCAACCGCAATATTGCGATGCGTGTTTTACCGGCGACTATCCCACCACCCTCACCGACCATGAGGAACATGAATCGGGTGACCTCATGATGCTGGGCGAACGGAAGTCTGCATAAATCATGACGAAGCTATTTGAAGGCAAAGTGGCGCTGGTTACGGGCGCAAGCCGCGGAATTGGAGCGGCCACGGCGAAAGCACTGGCAGCGCAAGGCGCACATGTCATCATTACAGCGCGCACTGCCAAAGACCTCGAAGCCGTTGAAGACGCGATATTCAACGCAGGCGGCATTGCGACGATTGCGCCTTTGGACCTCACGGATGGCGACAGCATCGCACGGCTCGCCACAGCAGTGACCGAACGTTGGGGTAAGCTCGATATCTTGGTATTGAATGCCGCGATGCTCGGAACGCTCGCGCCAGTACCAGCCATTGATGGCGCAGAATTTGCGCGTTTGTTCACGCTAAACGTAACCGCGCAGCAGGTGCTGATCGCGTCATTCGATGCGTTGTTGCGCAAATCAGATGCGGGTCGCCTCGTCGCGCTGACATCCTCGGTCGGTGCAGCACCGCGCGCATTCTGGGGCGCTTATGGCGCATCAAAGGCCGCGCTCGAAACGCTCGTGGCCAGTTATGGCGAGGAAGTGAAGAACTTGTCCGCCGTTCGCACTGCCATTGTGGATCCGGGCCGCACGCGCACCCAAATGCGGGCAAAGGCCTATCCGGGCGAAGACCCGGCGACGGTGAAGGAACCATCGGTAGTTGCGGATGCGATAGTCGCGTTGCTGACGACCGAGTTTGAGACCGGGCATCGTTTGGCGGTAGCAGGGTAACCGTTTAAAATTACCGTAGTCCTGAGCAGCAGTCGCATCGCGACTGCGTCTGTCGAAGGACGCCTATAAGCAAACAGCTATGCTAGGCCGAAAAGCGCCCTTCGACTTTTCGCCAGCGCTGCGCGCTGCCGGCTCAGGGCTACGGTTTACCCCTTCACCACCTCATGCGCCTTTAACGCACGCTCGCGCGCGGCTTTGTGGCCAATGATTTTGCGTGGATAGCTTTTTGGCCGTGCGCCATATTCATCGGGATCATGAATATATGGCTCTTGCAAACCAGCAAGTTCTGGCACCCATTCGCGGATATAGCGTGCGGCATCGAATTTCTCTGACTGCGACAATGGCGCCATGATGCGCACGAACATATTGCTGTCCACGCCCGTTCCCGCAGTCCATTGCCAATTGACGCTGTTGCTGCCGTAATCGGCATCGACCAGCGTATCCCAGAACCATTTTTCGCCCTCGCGCCAATCAATCAGCAGATGTTTGACAAGGAACGATGCCGCAATCATCCGCACGCGGTTATGCATCCACCCGGTCGCCCATAATTGCCGCATCCCGGCGTCGACAATTGGGTAACCCGTCCGCCCCTTCGTCCATGCCACGAAATCGGCCTTTACCGATGGATCAGATAGATCGCGCCACGGCAGCCTGTCGAAAGCATCGCGGGCGTTCTTTGCGCCATATTTGGGCATCTGGACGATCACATTTTGTGCATAGTCCCGCCATACCAGTTCCTTCAGGAACACGTCAACCGACCCGCCCGCATCCATTGTCGCGTGCCAGCACGCCGCCGGTGAAATCTCGCCAAAGTGCAGATGCGGTGACAGGAATGACGAACCCGCAACCGATGGCAGATTGCGTTTCTCGTCATAATATTTGGCCTTGTCGGCAAACGCCACAAGCCGATCCCCCGCGCCAGCCTCACCCGGGGTCCACATATCGACCATAGCGCCGGACCAATCGGGCTTCGTTGGCAACAGGGCCCAATCATCGATATTATCGCTCTCTGGCCATGTCTGGGGCGCAGTGAACTGCATGGGTGCTGCCAGTGGCACGGGCGGCGGCATATGCTGCCAGAGCGCGCGCATGAACGGCGTGTAGATCTTGTATTGACCGCCGCTGCCTGTGGTCACGCTGCCTGCGGGTAAAAGATAGTTGCCGTCGTGGCAGACAAATGCGCAACCCGTGCTTAGTCCACTTGCGACGGCCTTTTCCGCATTCCGCCACCATGGTTCGTAATGCCGCATGCAATGAATGGCCGACGCGCCAGTCTCTCCAGCGAGCCCGCACAAAACTTCGTCGGATTTTCCGGCGCGCAAAATCAAACGTGATCCCAATGCCCGCAAATCTGCGTCGAGCGCGGTCAGGCTATGGTGCAACCACCAGCGCGACGCCGCGCCCATCTTGCGATGCTTTGGCGTGTCATCATCAAGGATGTAGACGGGGATAACCGGCGCGCCACTTGCCACTGCGGCTGCAAATGCAGCTTGGTCCGCAAGACGCAGGTCACGGCGCAGCCAGACGATAACCGGGACGGTCATTTGCTTTCAACTCCAATGGGAAAGAACATACTGAATCGGTCGCCAACCAGCGGGTTAGAAAAGCGCTGGTCAGCAACCTTCAACGTCCTTTCCGTGCCTTCGCCGACAATCTCGGCAACGGGCATACGTGACCAGAACAACAGGGGCGATCCGCGGACAATATGTGCCTCAAAAGCTTTGGCATCTTCACGTCCCATATAATGGGCGCGAACGACGTCATCGATGCGCACGCCATTGAACGGCGTGTAAGCGCCCTGCCCATAATGGCGGTCGTCGCGCCAAAGCATTTCACGTTTCCAAAATTGCACAGGGACAGGATTGGCAACAACCAGAGTTGGCACGATGTTATGCTGTTTCTGAACGGCTTGGGCGGTCAATTGCTCCGCCCTGCCCGTGATAAGGCCATTGGCTAAGATATACGCGCAAATGGCGGCAAAACTGGCCAACGCAGGCACACGCCAGTTTGCGCCTCCCTTACGTTCGCGGCGACGCGAAACCCAAACGCCGCATATCAGCGCAGCCCACAGCCAAATATCGATGATGAATAAGGTATCGCCATAAAACCATTGGCTCGAAAATGGCTCAAGCAAGCGGATCCCGTAACTGTTGAACCAGTCGAATAAAGTGTGACTCAAGCATCCAATATAAGCCAGCGCCAACAACCAACCTTTATGTACCGGCAACCTTGTCTCAGGCCGCTTTCCGCGTCTTTCTTGCCAACGATCAAACCACAGCATGATAGCCCACAGAACCAGTGGCAGTAACAGCATGGCAATTGGCCCGTGCGTCAGGCCGCGCCGGATCGCCAAATGCTGCTGCCCGCCCAGCAATGTCGCCACGGCGTCAATATCGGGGATATTCGCAGCAATAATCAGCGTGGGCATGGCAAGGCCAGTCCGACGCTTCAACCCCATCTGCCCAATCAACGCGCCGACAAGGCTATGTGTGAGATTATCCATGCGGGTTAGCTGGCGTAGCCAAACCCAAATGGCAATACGGCGTTATCGCCATAAAGCATTTTGTTCACGCAGAGGCGCAGAGTCCGCAGAGATTTCAAATTTCTGCGGACTCTGCGCCTCTGCGTGAAAACCTAAATCTCCGGATGGCCCTCAGCGACTGTCCAGGTTTGTCCCTTTGCCAGCAGCTTGCCGAGGTCAGGTGCCTTTCCTGCACTGGCCGACTCGTTCTGCGCGATGACGGCGTCGTTAAAGGTCGGGCGTGGATCGTCATATAGGACGCCGAGTGCCATGGGGAATTCGCCAAATGGCATTTCCACAAGCATGTGCGCGAGCGAACGGTTGGTCACGTCGTGGACGATAACGCCCGCACTCTGCCAATCGCCATCGACGACATCGACAACCTTGAGCGTCAGGCCAATATTGTCGAGCGCAATGCCTTTGGTCCCGCCGGACTTTTCGCTGCCGAACAACATCGGCTCACCATTACGCAGCCACAATTG
>CALDKP010000056.1 GCA_937898535.1 uncultured Sphingomonadales bacterium
CGGTCGAGGTGTCGAAATACAGGCCCGATTCCAGCTCGTAGCAATGCTTGTCGGCAATGCTTTCCGCATAGGCAATCATCGCGGGCACATATTCGGTCGCAATCGACCAATGCGCGGGCTGACGGATGTTCAGCGCCTTGATGTCTTCCCAATAAGCTTGCGTATAATGCTTTGCGATGTCCCAGATTGACTGCGCTTTCTCCGCCGCCATCTTCTCCATCTTGTCTTCGCCGGCATCGGCGTCGTCGGTCAGATGGCCGACATCGGTGATGTTGATGACATGGGTGAGCTTATAGCCGTTATATGACAGCACCCGGCCAAGCGTGTCGGCAAAAACATAGGCGCGCATGTTGCCGATGTGCGGATAATTATACACCGTCGGGCCGCAGGTATAAACCCGCGCCTCGCCATCATGGACGGGTGTGAAGGTTTCCAGTTGCCGGGTCAGGCTGTTGAAGAGTTTAAGCTCGGACATGGATGGTTCCTTGCGTTGCCAAATTGGAATCGTCAACACTCACCGTAGCCCTGAGCCTGTCGAAGGGCGCTTATCGGTGTTGCGCTGCTGTCGAGAGGGCCCTTCGACGGACGCAGGCGCTGCCTGCTGCTCACGGCTACGGCGTGGATTCCTAATACCCTACATATGGTCGAGATTACATCCGCGTTCCAACAATATCGGGCGGAGCGCGCGATATGCAGCGGGGGTCTTGTTCAGCGGGATCGTGGGATAAAGATGGTGGATGATGTGATATTGCATGCCCGATGACCAGATATTGCCCATGCGGCTTTTGAAGGCTCTGGTGTCCTTATACCGCCCTTTTTCGGCGCCGGGATGATGTGGAGCCCAGCTGAGGTAGAAGGAAATATAGGTCAGCGCCAAATGCCGCGGCAGCCACCACAGCAAAGCGGCCTCTATCGCATAGCCGCTAAGTGCCAAAGCGGCGAGAATGCCAAAGAACAATGTTTTGCTGATAATCGCATCTGCCAAAGCTGATTTGGCGGCTGGGCTGTCCCACTGCTGCAATAGCTGACCATAGCGGTTGAACCCGCCTTCGGCGCGGGGTTGGCGGTTGACGATGGTTTTCCATATTGCGTGCAACGGGCCTGTGGCGTGGGTCGAATAATCGGGGTCCAACAGCGGATCATTGGCGTGCTTATGATGCTCCATATGCGTGATCCGCGCCGTGCGCAGCGGCAGTGTCAGCGGGATGAGCGACCAGTGTCCGACAAGTTCGTTAAACCATTCGAGTTTTGATCCCTTTGGCGCGATGATATAATGCTGGGCATCATGCGAGGGCAGGTAGCTTGCCGTGATATTGATCGTCGCGATAATGAAACCAAGCCACAACGGCATAATGCCGGTAAAGACCAACGGCCATAATGCGATCCAAATGGCCGTGTTCGTGATGCCCCAAAATACCATGAGCCACGGAATGCCGCCCATAAATTGGTCCGCAATTGCCTTTTCGCGCGCGCGCAGGCTTTGACTATTCATATCCATTTGCCCCGATATGTCGCGATCAAGCCCAGCACCGTTCCGATGATCAGGCCGAATTGGAGTGGCGACAACGCAACGGGGGCATTCAAATCCAGCCGGACCATCACTTGCGCAACCAAAGGCGCAAGGAAGGCGAGGCCAAAGAACAACGGCCCGAAAAAGAAGAGGGATTTGACTGCCGACATTGGTGTCGACAATGCTGGAACTGCGCGATTAGGTCAAGGCAGCTTGCGCCTTCCAACCTGCTACCTCCAACCGTCACCCTGAACTTGTTTCAGGGTGAAAGATATTTTCATAAGGCGGCGGTTTTCAAAACCCGTCCCAACGGATCGCTTGCCCACGCCGCGGCGAAGCTGTGTGAAAGGCAAGCCTATTCCTCGTCAAACAACCCGGCGAGTTGCTCAATCATCGTGCCGCCCAATTGTTCAACGTCCATGATGGTGACGGCACGTTTGTAATAACGGGTGACGTCATGGCCGATGCCGATCGCGACCAATTGCACAGGCGATCGCGTTTCGATCATCTCGATCACCTTGCGCAAATGCTGTTCCAGATAGCCGCCATGGTTGACCGACAAGGTGCTGTCATCGACTGGCGCGCCGTCGGAAATGACCATTAGGATGCGGCGGTCTTCGGCGCGGGCGATCAGGCGGTTGTGCGCCCAAAGCAAAGCTTCACCATCGATATTTTCTTTCAGCAAGCCTTCGCGCATCATCAGGCCAAGGTTGCGCTTGGCATGACGCCATGGCTCATCGGCTTTTTTGTAGACGATGTGGCGCAAGTCATTGAGGCGGCCGGGCATGGGTTGCCGTCCAGCCGCGAGCCAATCTTCACGCGCTTGCCCGCCTTTCCACGCACGGGTGGTGAAGCCCAAAATTTCAGTTTTCACGCCGCAGCGTTCCAGCGTGCGCGCCAATATGTC
>CALDKP010000057.1 GCA_937898535.1 uncultured Sphingomonadales bacterium
CTGGGGATGTCGTTCAGAAGGTGATGACGGTCGCCTGAAAGCTCCGCTGCGGTGCTCACCGTATTCATTTCGGTATAATGGCCGCAATTGGGTCGGAACCGGACAGTCGGCTTAGGGTGACGGAGTGTGATGATCCACGACGGCGGCGGTAGACCCGTCCCCCAAACCAAAACCCGCACCCTTTTATCCCGCGCGGTCTTGCATCGCGGTCTTTTCCACCTTTGCCCCCGGCACGAAACATTAGGACTTGGCTATTCGCAGCGCGTATAGCATTCTCGTTTGCATAAGGGGGGCACAATGAAATTTGACAGACGTGGCATGCTTGCCGGGATTGGCGCACTGCCTTTGACATCGGTCGCTGCGAAAGCCTTTGCCCGAGAACCCGTTACTGTGTTTGAAGGCAATTTCGTCACTATGGAACCCGCGTTGCCCGAAGCGCGCTTTGTCGCGGTTTCGGGTGGCATGATATTGGGCCTTGCAGATAGTGTCACCGCGTTGACGCCGTGGACTGCGGACCGTGAGATGACGCTGGATCGGCGTTTTGCCGGGAAAACAGTGTTTCCAGGACTGATCGATCCGCACATTCATCCGATGCAATCGGCGGTGATGCTCAACATACCCTTTATCGCACCCGATGACTGGGCGTTGCCGCGCGCCAACTCCGCAGGGGTACGCACGGCGGAGGGATACCGGGAACGGCTGCGCGCTTTGCTCGCCAATGATGCGTCCCGCCCACTGATTACGTGGGGCTATCATGAATTATTCCACGGTGCGCTCGACCGAAGCATGCTGGATGAAATGGCCCCTGATCGGCCGGTCGTCGTCTGGCAACGCAGTTTTCATGAGGTTATCGTCAACAGTTCCATGCTCCGGGAATGGGGCCTTGCGGACGAAGCCGCGTTTAATGCTGCGCTCGCCGCCGTGAAGGCAGATCCGGCGCATTTCCATTTTGGGCGCGGGCTGTTTAGCGAAACGGCGCTGCCCTTGGCACTTGCCAAAATGCGTCCGGTGATCCTTGCACCCGACAAGATAAGGGCAGGTATGGCCGACCTGCGTATGTTGATGCTGCGCCACGGCGTGACGACGACGGCCGACATGGCAACGGGCATATTTGCCGGCTTTGACATTGAGGCAGGGTTGATCCGCAGTGCGTTCGAAGCGCCCGGCTGTGCCGCGCGGATTGACGTGGTCCCTATGGCCAATGAACTCGACAAGGTGAGTGATCTTGACGCTTGGCACACCGCGGCGCGCGGCCGTGTGGAGGGGGGTCATGTCCGCCTGCCGCGTCGGGTAAAGCTGTTCGCCGACGGCGCATATTTCGGGCAGAATATGCGTATGAACCCGCCGGGCTATACCGACGGACATTTGGGCAAGTGGATTACCGAACCGACCGACTTCACCCGTCAGGTGCGGCGCTATTGGGAAGCGGGGTTCAGCCTGCATATTCACGTCAACGGCGATGAAGGGCTTGATGTTGTCCTTAACACGCTCGAGCCCGTGATTACTGGCCAGCGCAGTTCGCGACAGACCATTACGCTTGAACATCTTGGTTATTCGACGGAGGCACAGAATCGCCGCATCGCCCGACTGGGAATATCCGTATCAGGTCAGCCCAATTACGTGCGGGTGCTGGGCGACGCTTATGCCACGCATGGCCT
The DNA here is from genome assembly GCA_937898535.1 of uncultured Sphingomonadales bacterium. GTDB lineage: Bacteria > Pseudomonadota > Alphaproteobacteria > Sphingomonadales > Sphingomonadaceae > Sphingorhabdus_B. The sequence continues at coordinate 1,659 of CALDKP010000057.1, forward strand.
TGGCCCCGACCGCGCATCGACAATGGACCGTTTTGGCTCACTCGAACGTTTAGGCGTTCCGCTTGGGCTACATTCAGACTTCAACATGGCGCCGATTGATCCGTTCTACCTCGCGTGGATTGCCGCAAACCGGATCACGCTGGATGGCCACAGCCTTGCGCCGCAGGAGCGATTAAGTGTTGGTAAAGCGCTTCGTGCGATCACCATTGAGGCCGCGCAAGTGATTGGGCGTGACCATGAAATTGGATCAATAGCCGCAGGCAAACGGGCCGATTTTGCGGTGCTTGACCGCGATCCGCGCAAAATGGGTGCTGCGGCGCTGCGTGAAACAAAAGTCGAAGCGACTATCTATGAAGGACGTGTTTTTACTGTTTGAAGGCAAATCGTGCGGCGGGGCTTTGAAACCCAACGTTCGTTCACGCCAAAACCCGCACCCGTTTATCCCGCGCGGTTTGGCCGTGGGTGATTTCCAACTGGCTGACCGATATCCCCAACAGCTTGGCCAAGATGGCCAGCACGGCCTTGTTGGCCTTGCCATCCTCCGGCGCGGTGCGGAGCCAGATTTTGAGCGCGCCGTTTTCAATCGCGGCCTTTTCGACCTTTGCCCCCGGCACCACGCGCAGCGATAGCTCGTTTCGGTCGGATATCAGCGCGGTGATCGCTTCCGGGGTGAGGGTAAGTGCAGCCATTTTTTTTGCGATAGCGCAGGAACCGCTTTCCTACAACATTCCATATAGGTTATTATATTTTATATAATGAACCAATGGAGTTTTTATGGCACGCAAATCCCCTTCTTCCGACATCGTTTTGACAATATTGCCCGATTCGGCGCAGCGCATTCCGTCTGGGCCACGGGTGAACCGCAACCGGTTGATGCCCGGATTGCGCGTGCGGCATGACGGGTGGACCGAGGAACGGACGCAGCGCTTTTTTGATGCGTTGGGCCATACCGGTTGTGTGCGCGATGCGGCGCGGGTGGCGGGGGTTTCCAATGCGGCGGCGTACCGTATGAAGCGGCGCTTTCCGTTATTCGCGCAAGCTTGGGAGGATGCGCTGGACCGGGCGGGGCAGGGGTTGTTGGCGATTGCGTATAAGCGCGCGGTGGAGGGGCGGGAGACCGTTATCATTCGCGGCGGGCAGGAATATGAAAGGCGGATTACGCCGTCGGACGCGATCCTTGGCCTATTGCTCAAACGCGGGGATATGGCGGGGACGGGCGCGCTCGCGGGGGGCAAATTGCCCGATGATCTGTTGAGCTTCGACGAATGGCAACGGCACAAGCGCTTTGACGATTATGGGCGGAAGATCGAGATTGAGGACCCCGAAAAAACCACCGAGAAGTTCATCGCCAAGCTGACCGAAATCCGCAACCGGTTGAAAGAATATGGGCGGCAGGGCGTGGCATGCCCCACCTGTCATCAGCCGCTGCCCGACGGGTGGCCCAACCAGTCCATGGCGGTGCTTGTTGCGTCGGGATTGGTGGGGCCCAATGAGCTGTTTGATGATTAGTCGGGGGAATATGCGGTGTATCGCCAGCGTGCGTTTATCCCTGCCGTAACAGATCGGTAACCTCATCCAACAACGTGGAAGGACCAAACCACACGGTATCGATCATCGGCGCTTGTAACACCGCACGCGCGCCGCCTAATTTCCATCCAATTGATGAGGCAAATGCTTCGCTACTTTACGCAGCCATCAGTTCCAAATGTTCTGACGACCGACAGAAATAGTGATTGATGAGAATTCGAACACGCTCAATATCCTTATCAATACTCTCGGATATATGGGCAGTGCCTCTGTTCACCCACCCTTGATTAACTCTCGTTTCCTCAGCAGGAATGTCGATTTTTAGGCCAAACATACATATCCCGGTTCGTGCACGATGAAAGTAGAGCCAATTCTCTTTCATGGCAATGAACCAGCGGTCTTCGCATGTTTCGGGGATGTGTCCGGCAATCATGCGATGCCCCACTTCAGATGGAAATGACCATGATACTGCGAATTCTTCACGCTCACGCGGCGCTTCCAGATTGAATTGCGAGGGTCGGACGATGATCATATTTGTTTCCATTTTGAAAGCAGCTCCGACTTAGCCGAAGGCTTACTTAGAGCGTGCCGTGAACGACAATCGCATGGCGACACGTCGACGTGTTGAAGCGTTATGTGAAGGACTGTAATTGGACATTGAGTTGATTTGCGTTTTGCGTTTGATGAGAGGACGCCTCAATGTGATCGATTTGTGAATGATGCTTTGGCCGCGATCTGACTTTAAATATGAAGCCGCCGATCGAACGGCATATTGATAATGCGTATTTGAATTCATGTTACTATATCGCGGTGCAGAAGATGAATTTCTCTGTTCTATGACCTCTATAATTCGAGGCATCGACTGCCGTATGGTGGTGATGATTGCGAACACAGACGCAAAAGACGCAGTAGCGATGAGCAGGGTAGATATTATCAACATGTCGGCGAACTTTCTGCCCTCAAAAGCAGTTGTAGCATGGTGCGGCGTGTAATTTTTATGCTTGAGGGTTTACAATGTTCACATTTAGCTGAAAAATTTGGATCAACACTACGGGCAAAGCTCCTACGGGCGAAGCTCTTATGTTTTCCACAGGCTTTCCACAGCCCAAAGGTTAATTCTTGCCGCTAATCTGACCGGCATCATAGCCAAAGAATATAGAAAAAGCTTGGAAGGCTGCTTGGGCCGTATCCGGCAAGTCAGCTGTAGGGTGACAGCGGCGGACCGTCCCTCAAACCAAAACCCGCACCCTTTTATCCCGCGCCGTAGGGCCATGCCGGTTGTACGCGCGATGCGGCGCGGGTGGCGGGGGTTTTCAATGCGGTGTGCGTTTATCCCTGCCGCAACAGATCGGTAACCTCGTCCAACGTGCCGCGCACGCGCAGCAGCTGGTCCTTGCCAAAGACGATCAGGCATTCATTATCGCTATTGTCGGCGGTGCGGACGAATTGGACGATTTCGGGGTTCACCGATATGCGCTGGCCGCGATTGTCGGTCATCATAACGAAGGGGATCATGGATTGTCCTTTGGAGAGAATGTCAGCGCGGTCCCTAACATAGGTGCATCCTGTGCTCTAACACTTCCGTCCGCCGTGCGGCTTGGTGAAATGATTAACATATGCGGGTGGGATGTCCCGCGTTGACACAGTGCAGCCGTCGAGGCGGAGTTAATGGCACACGCTGGCCTGGTTAACCACCTTTTGGGGTGGATTTCCGGCGCGGGGGGACGCAGCGTCGCCGCATGATGAAAACGGGAACAGGTAACACGCGCGCGCTCCCACGGCTTAATATGCCCTTGCTTATCGGGCTTTCGCTTACATTGCCGCTGGCGGCGTGCGGAAGCAAAAGCGATGATGCGGCGGCGGTCGCTGAACGCGATGTCAATTTGGTGGGCCCCGGAAGCGACCCGGCGTTCAATGCCGCGCTGAATGATCGTATCCTGGTGGATCCCGACCTGACCGACAGCGCGAATATGAACACCGTCAAGGTTGCCGAAAAACCCTTGTCGGCGGCCATCCCGCCTGACACCGGCTATGACAATGACGCGTCGATTGCTGCGCTGGATGGCGCAAAGCTGATGCGCGCGCCAAAGCCGACCGTTGTCGCTGCCGAAGACTGCACAAATTGTGGAAGCCAGCGTGCGGTGACCTTGGGTGGGCTTGCCGCAGACCAAGGCGTGGCGCGCGGCAAAGGGGCGTGCAATGCGAAACTGCAATATGATGCGGTCTGGGCAGGGCGGATGCCGCCGGAATTCCCCGTCTATCCCCGTGGCCGCGTGAAAGAAGCGGGCGGCGTTGACGGCGGCATTTGCGATATTCGCGTGGTGACATTTACAACATCCGCTTCGATGCAGAATGTCGTTGATTATTATTACACCCGCGCGCGTAAGTCGGGATATAATGCCGAATACCAAATCCGCGCTGGCGAACATATATTGGGCGGCACGCGCGATAATGATGGCGGCGCGTATTTTATCACATTCAACCGGAACCCCGGCGGCGGCACATCGGTCGATATCGTCGCCAACAACGGGCGTTAACTGCCATTGGTACCCAGATCTCACCCAATGGGCGGGCTCGCTGGTTAAACGCGGGCTGAAGTTCATGGTCGGTGTGCCCTTATATGACGGCGACGGCGAACGTTCCGGCAGCATCAGCGTGGTCGCCACGCAGAAGCATGTCGCGGGGCATGCTATTCCGGTCCATCTGCGCAAAGGACTCGGGGCCGCCTTTCTCGTGCAAGCTGGGTAAGCTGCCGCCATTGGTTTGGCTGGCTTTTCCGCGCAAGCGCCGCTACAGCCGCGGCGATGAATCCCGTAATCCTTGTCATGTCCGGCGGAGCGATAGGTGCAGCACTGCGCTATGGCCTGTCGCGTGCTCTGCCCGTGAACGTTGGGGGTTGGCCGTGGCCGACCTTTGCCGCGAACCTGCTTGGCGTGCTGGCGATGGGGTTGCTGGCGGCGTGGTTGGTGCGCGGCGATGGAGCCGCAGAGCCCTTGCGCTTGTTTCTGGGTGTGGGCGTATTGGGCGGCTTTACAACGTTCAGCGCCTTCAGCCTTGAAATGGCGCAGATGGTGCAACGCGGGCAGGGAATGATGGCGGCGGCATATGCTGCGGTTTCGGTAATATTGGCATTGGGTGCGGTCTTCGCCGGAATGATGCTGGCAAGGACAATTTGGACATGAGTAAGCAAAACGAAAAAGGCATTCGGCAATTCGTCGTCGCCCCTGATGATGATGGCATCCGCCTCGACCGTTGGTTTAAACGGCATTTGCCCGATGCGTCGTTCAACATCGTGTCGCGTTGGGCGCGCACGGGGCAGTTGCGCGTTGATGGAAAGCGCGCGACGCCGGGTGATCGGCTGTTGGCGGGGCAAACGCTGCGCGTGCCGCCGGCTGATACGTCAGCATCCTCCAGCGCGCGTCCGGTGCGCAAGCGCCGTGATCTGACCGAAGACGAAATGGAATTCGCGCTGAGCATGGTGATCCACAAGGATGACGCGGCGCTTGTGATTAACAAACCCGCTGGCCTCGCCACGCAGGGCGGCACCAAGACCGAGAACCATGTCGATGGTCTGCTCGACGCCTTGGGATTTGAACTCGATAACCGGCCAAAGCTGGTACACCGTTTGGACAAGGACACGTCGGGCGCGCTGTTGTTGGCGCGCACGTCGCGGTCGGCAGGGCATTTTGCCAAGGCATTTTCCTCACGCACCGCGCGCAAGGTGTATTGGGCGTTGGTCGTTGGCGTGCCCGACATCGCCGATGGTTTTATCGATCTGCCCATTGGTAAGCAGCCCGGCAGCGGCGGCGAAAAAATGCATGTCGATGAAAAGGACGGGCAGTCGGCCCGCACCCGCTATCGCATCGTCGAACGCGCTGGCAACGCCACCGCCTGGGTCGAATTGCAGCCATATACCGGCCGCACGCACCAGTTGCGCGTCCACATGGCCGCGATTGGCCACCCAATTGTCGGTGACGGCAAATATGGCGGCAAAGACGCGTTTCTGACAGGGACGATCAGCCGCAAAATGCATTTGCACGCGCGCCGCATCCGCATCGACCATCCATCAGGTCACCAGATTGACGTCCGCGCCGACATGCCGCCGCATATGCAGTCGAGCTTTGACGATTTGGGCTTCGACATCGAAATGGGCGATGCACTGGTGCTAGATGCGCCCAAGTTCAGCGAAACGGCGGAAGGCAAAAAGCGCGTTGCCGCCAATATCGCCAAATCCGCGCGCAAGGAACGCAAGGGCGAACGCCGCTCGCGTGGTTCCGTGTCGGACAAGCCCAAGGACAATAAGCGCAGCCAAATGGCCGCGGGCAAGAAAATCGCCGCCAAAAAACCAGTGATCAAAAAAGTCGCCAGCAAAAAACCGGCTGTGAAGAAGAAATGAGTGCATCGCGCCCACGTCATGACCGGAGATACGCGGCGTGACTGTGCGTCTCGCCATTTTTGATTGCGACGGCACGTTGGTCGACAGTCAGGCAAATATTTGCATGGCGATGGAGCATGCCTTTGAAGAGGCGGGGCTGACGCCACCGATGCGGCGTGAAACGCGGCGGGTGGTCGGATTGTCTTTGGTGGAATCGATGCGGATGTTGTTGCCAGAGGCCGCAGACGATCTGCACCATGATTTGGCTGACAAATACCGCGCGGCCTTTTGGACATTGCGCAGCAATGGGCTGGTCGATGAACCCTTATATGACGGCATGGCTGCGCTTTTATCATCTCTGGATGAAAGCGGCTGGATGCTGGGCGTCGCTACCGGCAAGTCCGACCGTGGTCTAACGCGCTGCCTCGATCATCACGCGATCCGCCCATTGTTCGTCACGTTACAGACGGCGGACCGCCACCCGTCCAAGCCGCATCCGTCGATGGTGTATCAAGCCCTGGCCGATGCAGGGGCCGACGCCGCCAATGCGGTTGTCATTGGCGATACGGTGTACGACATCCATATGGGCCGCGCGGCGGGGACGCGCACTGTCGGGGTCAATTGGGGCTATCACAGCGTTGCCGACTTGCGCGAGGCAGGCGCGGATTACATCGCCGAAAGCATGGATGAGTTGAAAGTCTATCTGGAGAATTTTGCATGACGCCGAACGATGACAATGCGCGCGCAGATACGCAGGCGCAATATCGGTTTCTGGTCATCAACCTGTGCCGGATTGGCGGTGCGATCATGTTGGTGATAGGGCTGGCGGTCATCGCGCGTCAGGCCTTTGGCCTGCCCATCGCCGCGGGTTATGTCCTGTTTCTGATCGGCATGTTCGCTTTCCTGCTCGTGCCGGTGTTTCTGGCCAAAAAGTGGAAGAGCAAGCCACTGCCATGAGACGATTTTGGAAAGACGTTACCCTAGAGCCGAGCAGTTTTGGACATGCGGTGCGGTTGGATGGCCGGCCGATTAAAACGCCCACGCACAATGTGCTGGCGCTGCCGACGCAAAAGCTGGCGGATGCGGTGGTTGCCGAATGGGAGGCGGTTGCAAAGACCGTCGATCCGCTGTTGATGCCGATGACGGGCTTTGCCAACGCGGCGATTGATCGCATTGGCCCCGATAGGGATGGCTTTGCCGCCGCGATTGCGGCCTATGGCGAAACCGATCTGTTTTGCTATCGCGCCGCCGCTGGTGAGGCATTGGCGGACCGGCAAGCCGAAATCTGGGACCCGTGGCTCGACTGGGCACGCACCCGTTATGATGTCGGCTTTGTGATTGTGGAGGGCATCATGCACCAGCCACAGCCCGAAGCCACGCTCGAAACCCTGCGCGCTGCGGTGTCGGCAAGCGGCACGTTTGAACTGGCCGCCATGGCAAAGCTTGCGCATCTGTCGGGCTCGCTGATCGCGACATTGGCGGTTGTGGAACGCGCGGGCACGGCGGAGGATATCTGGAACGCAAGTTGCCTTGATGAACTGTGGCAGGAAGAATTATGGGGTGAGGACCATTGGGCGCAGAAAAACCGCAATGACCGCGCACAGGAATTCATGGCCGCCGTCCGGTTTCTCGACCTGCTGACACCAGGGGTTTAGACGCACCATAGGTAAAAGCCCATGTTGGGCCAAAGTTGGATCGGGCTTATGTGCATGCAGTATGTAAGGAAACCCCGATGACCGACGCTTCGCCCAAAAATACCGCGATATTCACGTTAAGGCCGCTGCCCAAGGCGGCATTTGTCGCGGGCTATGCCGGTTTGCTGCCGCAGATTTTTGCTGCCTTGCTGGTATTTTCAGGGTCGGAGTATCGCTGGATTGGCCTTGCCGCGGCTTATGGCTATGCCGCGTTTATCTTCAGCTTTTTGGGTGGCATGTGGTGGGGACTGGGCGTCACCACGCGGCGTGATGATGCGTCGGCAACGGCGATATTCGCGCTGGCCGTGGCGCCAAGCCTGCTGGCATTCGTCACTTATCTGCCGTGGATATGGGGCCTTGAATGGCCCGGACCATCGCTGGCGTGGCTTGGGTTTTTCGTGCTGGGTTCACCGCTGGCGGATCGTTGGCTTTCCGCGCGATGCCAGTTGCCGGACGGCTGGATGAAGCTGCGCTGGCACCTGTCGATCGGCTTGGGCGGGATTACGCTGTTGCTCGCAGGGGTGGCCCCGACCGCTTAAGACGCCGCGAGGTCGCGCACAAAGCCGATCAGGCCCTTTTGCCGGCGACGCTTCATGCGTTCTGCGGCAAGGATCTGGCGGACTTTTTCAAAACAGGTCTGCACATCGTCATTGATGAGGACATAATCATAGCCGTCCCAATGGCCGATTTCGGCCTTGGCGCGGCTCATGCGGTCGGCGATGACTGCTTCGCTGTCTTGCGCGCGGCTGTGTAGGCGGCGTTCGAGTTCCTCGATGGATGGCGGCAAGATGAATACGCGCACGACGTCGGGGCCAGCTTCCTGATACAGTTGCTGCGCGCCTTGCCAGTCAATGTCGAACAGGACGTCACATCCGGCGGCAAGCTTTTCTTCAACCGGGCCCTTTGGCGTGCCGTAGCGATGGCCAAAAACATGCGCCCATTCGAGAAATTCGCCGTCTGCGGCCATTTTCTTGAAGGTCGCTGTGTCTGTGAAATGGTAATGGACGCCCTCAATCTCACCGGGTCGCGGCTCGCGTGTGGTGTAGGATACTGACAAAGCGATTTTCTCGTCCGCTTCCAACAACATGCGTGAAAGCGTCGATTTACCTGCGCCTGAAGGTGACGAAAGCACGAATAGGAGGCCCCGGCGTTCCAGTTCGTGCGGCTTGTGATTGTCGGTGTTGCCCATAGCCGCTAGTGCGCGAAAGGGCAGGGTGGCGTCAAGAGGGAAGCTTTAGTGGCAATGAAAGCGCGTTAGCCCTCTTTGCGGCCCTTGCGCTGATCATATATGCTTTTGGCCACGATTGCGCCGCCGACAAGCAATAGGCCCGGAATGGAGCGCGTTGCCAAACGCGTGGCCACAAGGCCAATGCCTGCACCCAGCAAGCCATGGCCACTTTTGCGGCCAATCACTTCACCGACAACGGCGCCTGCGATGGATTTCAGCATTCTTGGTCTCCTAAACCATATCTTCCGGTCTGACATGGGTATCGAACATGGCTTCGTCAACCAGTCCGGATGCTAACGCCGCTTCGCGCAGGGTGGTTCCGTTTTTGTGTGCGGCCTTGGCAATGTTGGCTGCATTGTCATAACCGATAACAGGCGCAAGCGCGGTGACGAGCATGAGCGAGCGTTCGACAAGGTCCGCAATGCGGTCGCGATCCGGTTCAAGTCCGGCGACGCAGTTTTTGGCAAAGAGATCGG
>CALDKP010000058.1 GCA_937898535.1 uncultured Sphingomonadales bacterium
GCCTTGTGCCGATAGCGCGGGAGTTTACCCCGGCAATCCAGCCATTCCTCCAAGACCAGACGTTCGGCTATCAGGGTCCATCGGGTATGCGGATCGTTGGGGACAGCGCCAAGTTCACCCAGCAGGCAGCGCAAGGTGACTTCGACGACGGTTTCCGCAAGGCAGCCGTCGGGCTGTCCGGCTCCCTGTTCGGCCTTCCTGCCGCGCAGATCAACCGCACATGGACCGGCATTGATGCTCTGGCTGACGACAAGACTGACAACCCGGCAGCGGTGCTGTTCGGGTATCAGGACGGAAAATAGGCCTGGCCGGTGGGGGTAGGTATCCACTCTTTCGTGTCGCAGGATAGCGGCATCGAGAGGGTGGCTTATGACTATTTCCAGCGAAACCCGCAAGGCGGGGCCGTTTACCGGCAATGACGTGACAGACACGTTTGCCTTTACGTTCAAGATTTTTGCCGAATCCGACATTGTGGCCGTGACCGCCGACGGGGACGGCGTCGAGACGACGCTGACACTGACCACGGATTACACGGTATCCATGAACGCCGATCAGGATGCCGACCCCGGCGGCGACGTGGTGCTGAATACGCCTCTGGCAACCGGCAGCACGCTGGTCATCACCAGCGACGTGCCTGTCACGCAATCCACCGAGATTACGAATAGCGGCGGGTTTTATCCGAAGGTGCTTAACACCTCTCTGGATAAGCTGACCATCTTGATCCAGCAGGCGCTTGTTACTATTAACCGGGCGGTCCGGATGCCGCTGACGGCAACGTCAACCGCAACTCTGCCGGTTCCTGAGCCGCTGGGGCTGATCGGGTTTTCTGCCGATGCTTCAAGCCTTGTCTTGTATCAGCCGGATGATGTCGGCCTGGGTATTGATGCCTATCGTGCCGCGACCATGGCCGAGCTCAGGGCTATTTCGACGGCGGCCGACGGTGACCTTGCCATCCTTCGCGGCTATCACGAGGATGGGGACGGCGGTGGCGGGCATTTTTATTGGGACGCCTCCAGTGTTGTTGCTGATGATTACGGCATTACCATTGCGGCCGATGGCGTTGTTACCGGGCGCTGGGTGCGCCGGTTTCATGGCCCGATCAATGCCGCCTTCTATGGCTTGATCGGTGATGGCATTACGGAAAACAACGTGGTGCGCCTGAATAACGCATCCAGGGCCGCGTTGGCCAGCGCATATGCCGCACTTTATATCCCGGCTGGGCACTATATCCTGAGCGGGACATTCAGGTTCGACACCTCGATTACCATTTTCGGAGATGGCGTCAAAACCATTTTGGAATACACCGGAAACAGCCCGGTCATGGCGTCCCGTAATTACTATTCTGCCGAGGCAACAAGCCCGGCAGGGAATACTTTTATTCGAAATCTGTATCTGCTGGGTGGATCATCCGCAGGCGCCAATAACCACGGCATACTTCTGCGCGACTACTACTCCACAATATTGGATGTTCTGATCACATCGACCGGAGGCGACGGTATACGCATTTGGCACAAAAATGACGCAGGCGCATCGGTTGGCGGGTCTTTAGTGGAAAATAGGATTTTGCGATCAACGATTCGCGGTTCTGCTGGTTATTGCCTGTATCTTGGAGAGGATGATAACAACAGAATAACCGATGGATATATTAATGGGTGTGTCCTTAGTAGCACAGCAACAACCCCTAACCATGTCCGCATAGGCAGCTCTGCTGGCTGGCAGATTGACGGGGTTCATACTTACGGAGCCAGCGCGCCAAGCAGCTATTCCATATATCTTCTTAACTCGTATCATACCATTGTTAGCAATGTGTATATTGAAACCTTTGGCGGCCATGCAATAGTCGCGTCCAAAACGCAGAGGTCTATTTCCTTCAGCAATATACATGTTAAGAACTCTGTCTCTGGTGCGGCGGCTATCCTCATCAACAAGTCATCGCTTGTGACTTCGTGCGAGGCGTCTGTCGATGGGCTGCATGTTGTAAACGCCGGTGCTTACACAGTAACCGGCATAGCAACCCTCAGCGCCGCAGTTACTGTTCGAGTTGGCAGCAATTGCTCTTTTGTTAGCACTGGCAGCGGGTCAATTGTCAAATTCTCAGCAGCAGGGGCAGGCGTTATAACATATGTTGGTAATGCCATTGTTGACGGTGCGCTGCGAGAGTCGTCAAACCGTCGGGCGCTGATTTACCAGGGGATGGCGTTATCGCAGGCCTCAGGCTCATATTTTTCAGCCTCAAACCCTGCCATTAGCATTGCCAGTTCTTTTGGCATATCTGGGATTGGAGATTATCAGTCGGTCATGGGGACAGTGCATATCAACAGCAGGAAGAACCATGACAGCACACGTAGGTGTGTTTATGTCGGTCAGGTTTATGTGCAGGCGAAAGTCAATGGCGTTGATGCGTGGGTTGTAGAAATGGATACCATTGTCGCCCCTTCTGGCTTCGCTGCTAATCCTGCGGCAACCATTGCGGACAATGGTGATGGAACGGGTACGCTTACCGTCACATTCACCCCTAATGACACTGATGGCTATGGCTCTGTAAAACTTATTCTTTCCCCGGCGGAGACAGTGCAATGAATATATACGGCGGCGGCATTTTTGGCGGCACTGCAAGCCGTAGCAGTTACACCTTGGCGACCAGGCCTTCGGCGGCGGCTGTACCTGTCGGGACAAGAATCTTTGTCACCGATGCAGGCGCGTATGGTCATTGGTTTATCAGCAACGGAGCGTACTGGAATCCGATCGGTGAATATCTGTTGTATTCAAAAACAGCAGCAGAATCATCCCATACGGGGACAACGAATGAGACACTGATCAGGTCAATTCCCATACCTGCTTTAACGCTGCGCAACAACGGCACGATACGCGGTCAAATCACCTGGTCGTTTACGAACAGCGCGGATGACAAAGTTTTGCGCGTGCGACTTGGCGGGATTGCGGGCACTGCTTTCGTTTCTCGCACAGTGACAACAAATGCTGCGGGAATAATCGAGTTTACCGTTTCAAATCGCGATGCCGCCAACAGCCAAATCGGAGGTCCTGCTGTTGGCGTCGGTATTGGAGAAAACAACAGCGTTGCCGTAACATCCAGCGTTGACACAACGGCGGCAACCACTCTTGATATTACGGCCCAACTCGAAAACGCGGCCAATGCAATCACAATTCAGCGCACGCTGATTTACGTCTCGTGAGGACATCATGAAATCGACAGCCCCCATCCGGTCCGCTGAATATGACGCATCTGATCGCGCTAATGTTCAGCTCAGTGTTCCGGCCGGCAGCCGCCACGACCGGCATATCGTGACCATCGTCTGCACCGGAACGCCGTCCGCCGGAACCGTGACCGTGCGGCGCAAGGCGCTGAACAGCACACGATTTATTGCGCTGACGGACGATCTTGGCGCGGCCGTAACTATTCCGCTGGCTACTGACGATCATTGCGTCATTGATGGCCCTATCGAGGCGGTGGAGCTAGATATTGCCGGACTGGCAACGGCGACGGGCTGGCAGGCCATTCTGGAGCCGATGGCCTAAAGCAGCGCCGCGATGCTCTCCGCCGTGGCGTTGTAATAGATCATCAGGCTGCGGATGTCGCGATGACCGACCATCCGCGCCAGATCCATCACCGGCAGCTTGCGGGCCAGCCGCGTGATGGCGTCGTGGCGGCTATCGTGGAACGTCAGGTCGTCGATCTTTGCCCGGATTCGCGCCCGGCGACGAGATCGGCTATCAGGCCGCCCAGTTTTTCTATGATCACTTCGTTCATCGCTCGGCCTCGTTTTGTGGGCGGAGTTTTTCGGAATAGGTCATTTTTCACCCCACAATTTACGAACACGCTCCCATTGCTCCCGGTCGCAATCCATGCCGAGACGTTTGTGCTGACGGCCTTCCTTGCAATCGGCATCGTGGTCGGATATGGCTTCTTCAATGTCGCGCTTAATGGTCATCTGCGCCGTTGTCGTAATTGTCGGCCAAACATCAAGCAGCCAGTCGCAGCAATCGCCTACTATGTAGGACATACGGCCCAGACAGTAACGCACGGCAGCAATGGCCATCAGGTCATGGCGGCCGTATATGTTTTTTCTCATTCCTTCACCTCCAAATAATTCTCACAATCCGCTTCAGTAAGCACCGTCAGGCGGATGCTGTTGTCCTGAATAGGCGTCCGTGGCCCCATGTCACTCATGGCTGTATGACGCAGGCAGTTATCGCGCACCGGGCGACAGGCTGCGGGGCGGATTGCAGCAGGGCGCGGGCGCGATAGACCAGCTGCATTTCGTTTTCGTACTTGCGCAGTTCGGACGGATAGTGGCTGCGGGACTGGTAGCGCATGTCCAGTTCAATGGACAAGTCGTCAGCCAGTTCGGTCAGCACCTCCCGCCATTCAGCAGGCACAGCCACGGCAGGCGCTGCGGGTTGGCGAAGTCTGTTTGCCGCAGCAATAAGCAACTTCCTCGCATCCCCACATAGACCATGAGGCCGCAATACGCCACGGTCACTCAGGCCAATCAGCGACTCAATACACATAATCAAGTGCGGAGTTGTTCCGTTAAAATCATCGCCATATGGAATATCGCCAACGGCAGGCGCGGCGGGGATGGGGCGGGCGTAGAGTGGTTCAATAGCTGCTGGAATATCTTCACCATCTTCAGAATGGTTCCGATACCAATCTTGCATTTCCTTCCCTTCAAACTCGGCCTCTGTTTTCATAATTTGCACACTCTCATGCTTTGTCATGTCGCTTTCTCCGCGTTGGCGTTGGTGTTGGCGATGGCTTGGCGTGCGTTGGTAATGATTGCGATGCCCTCATACAGACGGCCATCGTACAAGCCAACTACGTCTTGCAGTGCCGACAGCAGTTCGTCCCGTTGATTCCGCATCTTGTCAGCTTCAAGGCGCTTCGGATGATGCTCAATCGCGGAAGCATCCGGGTCGATAACTTCGTTCGCAGGGTCAAGGATGACAGCCATTCCCCATACCACGCGACCGATGCTGCCATTGTCCATCAGGTCAAGAATGTAGCGGATTACGTTTCGGCAATCGCGGCCACTATCAATGTCGAAGTCTTCCCGCTCACCATCATCAGTATCGAAACCTTCCGGCATAAGTCCACGATCAATCGCTTCGAGTGCAGAAGCAATCTTTATTGCTGCCTCAAGATCGGCCTCACTGGCCTTTGCCATTTTCATTGTGATTTCTCCGTATTGCTGACTGCGTTTTTCTTGGCGTCTTCCATCCACAAGTAATCAATGATTGACCGCGCATCTTCGCCTTCGCAGATGCCTACAAAGTGCGTGCGCATGTCTTCATCAGTCCACGTCAGTTGTCCGTGATAAAGCGCGATGGCCTTCGTCAGCACAAAATCAAGGCGTGCGCGTTCGGCCAGAAGTTCGGCCTGCAATTTTTCGGCTACATCACAAGCATTCAAGGCTTTGCGTGCAAGATCCTGATAACCGGAAAGTCTTTGCGCAGCCTCTGGCGATGCAAGCCAATTGCGCGACAGTCTTTCCCATGCCGTGACCTGCTTTGCCAGTTCTTTGCCTTGCCGGATCAACTCCAGGATGGCGGCAGGGTTGGCGGCTGAAACGAATTGCTTGTTGTTTTTGGCGTTATGCATCACTGGATACGCTCGGTGCGACCGCCATGCCGCAAAACCCCACCATAGCCACCGATTGTCACTTGGTCGTCGCGGTGCACGCGCAGTGCCTGCTTAACAGCGGTTTCTGCGTTGTGCACGTAGCGC